>JAGRIN010000252.1 GCA_020443245.1 Pseudomonadales bacterium | reverse complement strand
ACGAGTTTCATGGTGCCGGGTTCGACACCGAGTGTGCCGGACAGGTAGATCATGTCGCCGACGCGCACGGCATCGGAGAAGGGCAGGCCGAGTCCCTTGTTCTCGGGGCTGACGATATAGTCCGTACGGTCATTCGCCAGCGCCGTGGCAGCTGCGATCGCAAGACAGATGGCAAGCACGTATCGCATAAGTCAGTCCCTGATCGTGACCGGCAACTCGCGGATGCCATGGATGAAACTGGACGCCAGGTACACGGGATCGCCGGTGACTTCGATACGGCCAAATCGCTTCATGATTTCTTCCCAGATCACGCGTAACTGCATCTCGGCAAGGCGGTTGCCCACACACCGATGCACACCGAAGCCGAACGCGACGTGCTGGCGCGGATTCGGCCGGTCGATGATGAACTGGTTTGCGTTTTCAATTTCCGAATCGTCGCGATTGCCCGAGATGTACCACATTGCGACACGATCACCGGCCCTGATCTTCTTGCCACCGAGTTCGGTGTCCTCGAGCGCGGTTCTGGCCATGTGGGCAACCGGCGACTGCCACCGAACGATCTCGGGCACCATCTTCGGGATGAGGCCGGGGTTCTGCAGCAGCTTGTTGTACTCGTCAGGGTTCTTGTTGAGAGCGAGCACGCCACCTGATATCGAATTTCGCGTGGTGTCGTTGCCACCGACGATGAGTAGCAGCACGTTGCCGAGCAGTTCCTGCGGTGTCATGTTGTTGGTCGCGGGATCGTGGGCAAGCAACGAGATGAGGTCGAATTTGGGTTCTTCGGTTTTGCGCGCTTCATAGAATTCGCTGAAATACGCGAGACACTTGAACAGTTCCTGGAAACCTTGTTCCGGCGTCTCGAAATAATCCGGGTCGCCGAGATTCTGAACCGTGTCGGACCAGTAGATGAGTTTCATCCGGTCTTCCTGCGGTACATCGAACAGTGTCGCGAGCATCTGGCCCGTGAGTTCGACGGAGACCTCGCGTACCCAGTTGAACTCCTCGTTGCGTGGCAGGTTGTCCAGGATATGGCCCGCGCGTTCACGAATCAGCGGCTCGAGATCGGCGAGGTTACGCGGGACGAACAGGGGCGTGACGACTTTGCGCTGCTCATCGTGTTTCGGCGGGTCTTCCTGGATGAACATCGGCAGCGCATAGGTCTCGTCTTCACTCGGTGCACCGCCCAGCGCGATACCGCCGAGACGTTCCTTCGATGAGAAGATCTGGTGGTGCGTGTCGACGTACATGATGTCCTTGTACTTCGTGACGGACCAGTAAGGACCGAACATGCTGTCCTCGGTGAGGTGCACGGGGTCTTCGGTGCGCAGTCGTTCGAAGTGCGACCAAAGCGTGTCGTTCTGGAACAATGCGGGATGTCCCGGGTCCATCTTGTCGATGGGTACGCTATAGGGATCGTAGTCTGGATCGATCGCGAACGCTTCGAGCACTTCGCGGTTGGAGACCTGCAGGTCCCCGCGGCGGAGACGCTCCTTGACGCTTGGTTGGGTATCTTCACTCATGACTTGCTCCGGACGGGCAATGTGAACGTGAACCAGTATAGCCCAGTGCAAATCCCGGGCGCCAAATCCGGGCTCCTGGAGGCTTTGTTCATGCGTTAATCGATGTCGTGACGGTTGTGGCGCGTAATCAGTGCATGGACGGATCGTGCGGCTTCATCGGGGGCGAGGTCCGATACGTCGACCTTCGGGTAGTCCAACTGTTCGATCATCCTGAGCCGCGAGAGTGCAAAGTCGATGACTTCGGGATTGCCACGGTTCTCGAGCCGCGCGCGGATCACTTCGGGCCGGGCGACGAGATAGACACGGTCCAGCGTGGTCGCCCAGTGCGAAAGCGCGTCTTCGACGCCTTCTACCATGTCCTCGCGCGCAAAGACCCAGCTCAGGATGACGCGTTCGTAACCCGCTTCGAGGTATCCGTCGACGACACCGGCCACGTTGCGGAACACGAACCGCCGCTTCTCTTCGTCTTCGAGATCAGGATGAACGCGCCAGACATCGTCGGCGTCCAGTACGGCGCAACTGGTGAAGCGCTTCTGCAGGTGCGTCAGGATCGTGGACTTGCCGGTTCCCGGCGGGCCACCGAGCAGGATAAGTTGTGACATTGGCTTCTTGTTCCCCGACCATCACATGGTAGCGGATTGACCCGCCCGCTGCGCTATGATGCGATGGTGGAAATCCGCATGCTTAATCTCGACGAGTGTCGCCATGCGCAAGGCGTGGCAATTGTCATTGACGTGATTCGCGCGTTCACGACCGCGGCGGTGGCATTCGACCGTGGCGCGGCGTCGATCGTGTTCGTGGCAACGACACCCGAAGCGCTCTCACTGGAGGCGCAGGATGCCTCATTGCTCATCATGGGTGAAGAGGGCGGCTTGCCGCCTGAAACCTATGACTTCGGCAATTCTCCTTCAGAGTTGGAACTGGCCGATCTTGCCGGTCGCTCGCTTGTTCAGCGAACCAGCAACGGTACCCAGGGGATTGTCCGTTGTGCACACTGTGATGCTGTTTTCGCAGGTGGTTTCCTGACGGCAGCGGCGACCGTCAATGCGGTGAACGCACTTCGACCGGACATCGTGTCTATCGTCAATACCGGTGCGAGGGGCGACTGGCAAGCCGATGAGGACCAGGCGCTGGCGGACTATCTTGACCTGCGCCTTCGCGGCGATCATCCGGACCCGGCGCCGTTCCTCGCGAGGGTAGATGCCAGCGATGCCAGCCAGCGGATATTCCGTAATCCGGCACGTGCGGCGTTTCCCGCCGCCGATGTGGATATTGCCATGCAACTGGATCGTTGCGATTTTGCCATCGCTGTCGAGCCACAGGGAGATCGCTTGGTCGCGCGTCGTGTGAGCATCGCGCCGTGACTTCGTTCGATGCCTGACCGCGGGAGCGTGCGAACGCACTTCAAATGTGCCTTGCCTTGATCGAGGTCAAGATCTGAAAAGCAGCCGACTCTAGACTGTGCTCCAAAATGGCGCGTGCCACGGGGTGAGACGATGAGCAAGGCCAATCTACGTCGAGAAAGTGAACTGCCAGGTCCATCAGCGGCCGGCGTCGACCGGCTCGATACCCGAAGTCCGTCGACGTTCGAGGCGGTGGCTGAGGAACGACCGCTGTGCTTTCGAACGGAAGCACGCTACCTGTGTGACGAAAGAGACTGCAAGTGGCGCCGGGAGTGCAACCGCCTGGTCGCCGCGTGGAAGCACTGACGATCGACGGTAATGTGTGCGAGACGGACTGAAGCCATGAAACCGGGCGCATCTGTTCGTGCAGGCTGGTAAACTGGCGCGGGTGGCGCATGCCGCCCGCGCCCGGCATTGAGGGCGCCCCTACGCAAGCCTGACACGGGTCCAGAAATGCCACGCAGTTCCAGGTTCCGACACTTTCACCGCCAGTACCATGCCCCGGGCACGGCGCCCGGTCACTATGATGTGGAGCGCCTGAAGAATATCGGGCCGCCGCAGGTCACCGTGACCGACTTCGGCGCGGATGACGTGAAGGTCAGCGGGAACGTCGACTTCAATATCCTGGCACCACCGGTGGGAGGGACCATGCGGTGGGTCAGTATCGTGGGTTCACCGACGGTCAGCCTGCTTGACCAGCTGCGGACGAAGTTCGACATCGATCCGCTGGCCCTCGAAGACGTCGTCAACCAGGGCCAGCGCCCCACATTCGATCACTATGGCAATTGCTTGTTTGTGGTGCTGATATTGCCGGACGTCGACCCCGCAAGACGACGTCAACTCAGCATTTTTGTTTCCGATCATGTTCTCGTCAGCTTCATCGCTGCCGACGACGGTGTGTTCAGGCCGATCCAGGATCGCCTGGGCAATTCCAACAGTTCGTTGCGTACGCACGACACGTTCTACTTGCTTTACGCCATCCTCGATCTTTCCATCGACATGTACTTTCCGGTGCTGGATGATCGCGCGACGCGCCTGACAGATCTTGAGGACGAGGTCATCGGCGATCCCAGGCAGCAGACACTTTCCGAAGTTCACCGGATACGTAACGATCTCATGCTGTTGCGTCGCGATGCGTGGGCCACCCGGGAGGTTCTCAACCGCCTGACTCACCATCTTGACGAGTTGCCCGAGGATCAACACTACATCCGGCCCTATCTGCAGGATTGTCACGATCATGTCATGGCGGTGATCGACCTGACGGAAAACTATCGGGAAATTGCGAGCAATCTCGTCGAAATCTACCTTTCCGCTGTCAGTAACCGGATGAACGACGTGATGAAGGTGCTCGCCGTGATCGCCACCATCTTCATCCCTCCGACGTTCGTCGTTGGTGTCTACGGAATGAACTTCAACCCGAAGGCCGGGCCGCTCAGCATGCCGGAACTGGATTCGCCCTATGGATATGTCGCCGTCATGACATTTATTTTGGTGATGATCGTCGGGCTCGTGGTCTACTTTCGGCGCAAGGGCTGGTTTTAGCCGACCGCTCATCGGACAGTCTGGCGGCAGTTGATTCACATCAAGTAGTCGACCCGACGAGCAGATAAGATAAACAAAGATGGCTGGAGAGTACCCTGAGCTCTGGATCCGGATGGTATATGTAGGGTAGGAGCCACTGTGACAGAAAGTAAAAGTACACTGATGATCGTCGAAGACGACGCGGGGTTACAGAACCAGTTGAAATGGTTCTTCTCATCGAAATACGAGATTGTGTCCGCGAGCGGTCATGATGACGCGCTGGCAGAAATGCGTCGGGCGGCCACGGATGTTGTGATCCTGGATCTCGGCCTGCCGCCGCACCCGGATGACTCCGCGGAGGGTTTCAGAACCCTGACGGATCTTCTGAAGTGCGCTCCGGGTACCCGGATTGTGGTACTCACCGGGTTTGAGGACACCACCACGGCGGTCAAGGCCGTTTCGCTGGGCGCATGGGATTTCATCTGTAAACCGGCTGACCCGGCGGTGCTCGGGGTCATGGTCGATCGCGCATTTCACCTCGCGAGGCTTGAAGAGATCAGCCGGGCCGAGGCCCGACATTCCAGGGAAAGCGGGACATTCGGGATGATTACCGCAAACCCGGCGATGCAGCAGCTCTGGCAGCGTGCGAGAAAGATTGCGCGGACAGATGTCACTTGTCTCATTCGAGGTGAGAGCGGTACCGGCAAGGAAGTATTCGCCCGCGCCATCCATGACGTGAGCACGCGTGCCAAGGGGCC
>JAGRIN010000251.1 GCA_020443245.1 Pseudomonadales bacterium | reverse complement strand
CCAGGGCGTGGCGTACGAGGTCTTCCTCGCCGGTACGCAGGCGACTCGAGCCGAAGGAGATATCGGATATCTCGAGTTCTGTCCGCCCGAGGCGGACGTATTGGCGGACGCCTTGCGGCCCGGCTTGCGCGCCGGCGGGGCTGGTCTTCAGGCCGAGACCGGAGGCGAGTCCGGTCAGCGCACCGAGCTTGAGGAGTGAGCGTCGATCGATTCGTTTTCCCATCGTGTTGCCTCCAGGGTCGCGCGCGGTGGGATCAGGCTCGATCATAGCAGAGACTCATTCATGTTCCAGTCGCGAACGTTTCACCCAGCGTGCGCTTCGTCCCGCCTAGAATTCACCTTGCCTTGAAGTGCAAGAAAAGGAGCCTGGCCGTGAAAGACGAGTTCAACGCGTCCTTGCCGGCATTCTACGACGACTGGTCCCGCGGCTACGCGGACACCTTCTTCAACGAACTGGACGGGAAGCCCCGGGACCGGGAACTGCTCGACCTGGTCGTCCAGCGGGCGGCTGGGGGCCGGATATGCGATCTTGGATGTGGGCCTGGCCACATCGCCCGTTTTATGTCTGTGCTGGGTGCAAACGTCCAGGGTATGGACATCTCTGAAGGGATGGTCGAGATCGCGCGGCAGCGATCACCGGAGATCAGTTTCATGCAGGGAAGTTTCTACAACATTCAGGCCGATGCGGATTCATTTGCCGCTGTCGTTGCCTTCTACTCGCTTATACACGCAAGACGAGATCGGCTCGGTGATGTGTTCACAGAGATTGCACGCGTGCTCGAACCGAACGGCATTGTGCTCGCCTCATTCCACGAAGGTGAGGGCGAGATCTTCAAACAGGATGTTGCATTCAACTTCTTTTCCCGGGACGAGATTTTCAGCGCACTCAAGGCAGCCAGCCTTGAACTGGAGCTACTCGAATCACGCGAGGGCTACGAGATTGAAAACGGAACCTGGCCACGACTGTACGTCATCGCAAGAAAAGCCGGCTGAGGGCGCATCTTTTCCATCTTGCCCTCCGGTTACACGCATTCAGGCGACGACGCCACGCTTGTAGAGCGTGGCAATTGCTTCGTCGTCGAACCCCGCATTGCGAAGTAGTCGGCTCGTGTGTTCGCCCGGCTTGGGTGATCGCCCCTTCGGACCCACGTCAGCAGTTGCGAAGCGCATCGGGATGCTCACTGTCCGGTAGTCACCGACTTCCTCGTCGTGCAGTGTCGGGAAGAGACCGATTGCTTCCGCTTGCGGGTCGCTTGCGACTTCATGCAATGCCAGCACGGGTCCCCAGATGAGACCGGCCTCATCGAAAATCTTGCCCCATTCGTCGCGGCTCTTTTTCGCGAGCGCTTCATCGATCGCGGGGACGAGTTCATGCATCAGGCGATAGCGATCGCGCGGTTCTTTCAAACGGTCGTCGCTGATCCAGTCCTCGCGGCCGATGGCCTTGCAGAACTTTGGCCAGGCCGAGACTTCAGGCATGTTGAACACGACCCACTTCCCGTCGCCGCACGGATAACGGTTTGCAGTCGGGAGCAGCATCTGGTCCCGGGCACGTTGGCGAACAGGCGCCTTGTCGACCGCGGTGGTCGCGTAATCGCTTGCCTGGGTCCACACGGCCGTTTCATAGAGCGAGGTTTCGACGATCTGGCCTTCGCCGGTACGCTCGGCAAGCCGTAATGCCGCAAGAATGGCGCTGGTGAACGCAAGCCCCGTCGAATGGTCGCCCTGTGCCGGGCGCGCCATGGGCACCTCGCCGTGTTCGCCCTCGCGCATGGCGTCGTACAGGCCGGAACGGCCGAAGAATGCGGTCACGTCATAACCCGGACGCCACGCGTCCGGTCCTGACGTGCCGTATCCGGTGAGGGTGGCGTGGACGAGTCCCGGATGAATCTGGAAAAGCGTTTGTGGGTCGAGCGCGAACTTCTGCTGGCGTTCCTTCAAGAGATTGCACATGAAGATGTTGGCCCGCTTGCACAGGGCATGAACGATGTCAGCCCCGGCGTCGCTCGCGAGGTCGACCATAATGGACTGCTTGCCGCGATTGTCGACGTCGAACTGGAAGTCATAGTTTGCGGCAGGTCCGTCCACCTTGGCCTTGCGGCCGTTGGCGCGCATCGGATCGCCGGCCAGGGGCTCGATCTTGATCACGTTGGCCCCGAGATCGGCCAGGATCGCGCCCGCGCTGGGCGCGGCCATCCAGTTGTCGATCTCGACGACCGTAATATCGTCTAGCGGCGCTGCCACGTTATCTCCTCGCAAAAGTCGCAAATGGTAACTGGTTTGGGCGCCCCTGCGGTATAGTCTTGGCCATGACTGAATTTGCAATCAGGCAATACCACCCCAGCGATCTCTATATGCTCTATCGCATCTGTCTTGAAACGGGAGCGGATGGCGACGATGCGACCGGGACAATCGACCGGGAGATTCTGGGGCACTACTTTGCGGCACCGTACGCGGTACTGGACCCGGCACTCTGTTTCATCCTGACCGCCGACGGCGCGCCGTGCGGGTACATCCTCGGTACGGATGATTCAGTACGCTTCGCCGAGCGCGCAAACGAGGAGTGGTTTCCGCCCCTGCGAGAGAAATATCCGCTTAGGGACCGCGCCGACGAATCGCGGGAAGCCATGATGGTTCGAGCGATTCACAAAGGCTACACGACGCCGCCATTTGTCGATCGTTATCCGGCGCACCTCCATATCGACGTGCTGCCGGTGGGGCAGGGCCAGGGGCAGGGGCCGAAGCTCATGGAACGATTTCTCGACGCCGTCCGGTCACGTGGCGCGAAGGGGTTACATCTGGGTGTCAGCCGGGGTAACACGCGCGCCACCGCATGGTACCCGAAGCTCGGTTTTCACACCGTGGTGGATAGCGATACCTCGCTGGTCTACGGCATCGATCTCTAGCGCTACGACGCCTGCTTCTCGGCTTCCTTCGACTTGAGGTATTGGAACAACTGGCGGTCGTGACGGCTGGTTGCCGACAATCGTCCGGGCCGAACCCAGGGTTGCCAGCGAGGATTTTGTGCCCCGACGGGCTTGTCGCCCATGACGGTGACACGCTGGATGATCCGTTCCCCTTCAAAGTCGTTCAGCACAAAGTGCTGCGTGCAGCGGTTGTCCCACATCGCGACTGTGCCCTCGGTCCAGCGGTAACGCACAGTGAAGCGCGGGTTTGTCACCCAGCGTGTGAGGTAGGCGAGAAGCGCGTCGCTTTCTGTCGCATTCATCTCGACAATGCGCCGGGTGAAGTGTTCGTTGACGTACAGCGCTTTCTTCCCGGTTTCAGGGTGAACACGCACCACCGGATGCGTCGTCATCCGCTCGGGGTGATTGTGGGGCAGGGCGTCATGCAAGGCTGTCAGTCCCTCGCAAAGTTCCTGCATCGGCGCGGACAGTTCGTTATAGGCGGCATACAGGCTCGACCACATGGTATCGCCGCCCACTTCCGGCGACTTGACCATGTGCAGGATCGACATGAGTGCCGGCTGCTCCTGGAAGGTAATGTCCGTGTGCCACTCGTCCGCGACGCCACCGTTCGTCGCGGCGAGTTCAAACAGTTCAGGGTGTTGGGTGTAGGGGTTCTTGAGGTGCGGATGGCCTTCGAGCTTGCCGAAGTGGCGGCCGAACGAGACGTGTGTGTCGACATCCGGATGTTGGTCAGGAAAGAACAGCACGAGGTGTTCGAGCAACAACGCCTTGATCGATTCGATGCCGGCCTCGTCGAGGTCGGCCAGCTTGAACCCGCGGACTTCAGCCCCGAGTGCGCCGGCAAGGCGAGTGACGTCCCAGGACGATGGAATGGCTATCGACATGTTTTCTCCTGAACCTTTAAGGCGTGCGCCAACCCGCCGAGGATAAACCAACCGTCGACGGGACGCCAAAATACGTCCTGTCAGGGAGCGTCCAGGATTTACCCTTGCACATGGCGTTCTCGTCGCGTGTTAAAGGTTGGATATCCATGCCCTGACCGTGTCCAGGAGCAAGCGCAGGTTGCCGACCTGGCAGTGAGCCGCAGCATTGTCCGCGTCGGTGAAGAGGCGCGTGGTGAGCGCGGCACTGTTTCGAAGCAGGTGCGATTGTTCATAGAACTGATCCAGCGGGACGATGTGGTCTTTGTTTCCCGCCGTGACCAGGCACGGTTGTGTGACCCGGTCTGAGAAGTCGCGGGTATTCAGCCTGTCGAGCCAGGCGAAGAACTCGAACGAATCCCTTGCACCTGAAACCGCCTGGCCGTGGTCCAGCGCCCAGGCAAGTGATGGATCTGCCCACATGGGTTGCAAGAGGGCATTCAGTGCGTCCCTGTCGCCCGCGGCAAGCAGTGCGCGTACCGATTGCGCCAGTGATGACGGCGCCTTGTCCAGAAAGCAATCCAAAAAATCCGCGAGGATGTTCACGAGGATCACGGCAGAAATTCTTGGCTCGAACGCAGCCGCCCGCAGTGCGAGATAGCCACCCAGCGACAGGCCGAACAGCACGCACCGATCGATACCGAGTCCGTCGAGTACGGCGGCGACTGGCGCTTCCCACTCGGGCGTCATGACAAGCCCCTGCTCACGTAACGCGGCACCCTGGCCGGGGCCTTCAAAGAGGATCACCGTCCAGCCCAGTTCTGAGAACTCGAAGGCCCAGGCAAGGAATTCCTCCATGTAGGAGTCAAAGCCGCCGTGGATGATCAACGTACCGACGCTGGCTTTCCGAGGTAATACGCGAATGATGGGCAAAGTCGTGTTCTGGAAAGGCACCTCCAGCCGTTCGTAGGCCTCGCCCGCTGTGGCGCGATAAAACAATGTTCGATAGCGTCGATAAACCGTCAGCTTTTCCGGCTCGCCCGCCGTCATAAAAAACTCCGCCGCGCGGCAGTAGGTTGCCGCAAGGCGGTCGCACCCCTGCAACGCTGCGTTGGCTGCAAGGTCGAGAAAGACGGGCGGGCAGTCCTGGGGCGCCTCGATCACGCGCGCGGCGTTCACCAGGTCGGACTCGATTGCTTCAGGCAGCCAGCGATTGAACTGATAGTTGATGGTGGGATTCGGGTGGTAGTTGCGAAAGCCGACCGGAAACTCATGCATGCGCCAATCCTCGCCAAATGAGGCTGCGCAGTGTAACCTGAGAATCTATAAAAATAAACGTTTGTTTATAAAATAGCGCCAATGCAGGAGAGACGATGGCCGCGAAGTCAGCAAGTGCATCCATGAATGAGACCAAGGGGGAG
>JAGRIN010000250.1 GCA_020443245.1 Pseudomonadales bacterium | reverse complement strand
GCGGCCTGGCCTACAGCAAAGCGTGCGACTTGCACGCGCGCCTGGCTCGATAGCCTCGCGGACTCAAATTGCGGCAACCAGTCACAGTATGCCTTGCGAAAAGCATCGCGCTCCGGTATCGAGAGCGAACCGAAGGTTTCGGGAAACGCTTCCACCGTTCGAGCCAATACATCGTGCAGCAATGTTGACGCCGATTGGCCGTCTTCAAGCTGGACACTGCCTTCACCGGCTGGAACCATTGCACTCTCCTGTCGCCTGTAGAATGTCTACATGACCGAGATCATAAAGAATTTCTTGCCCAGGCAGCACTTCGAGGATGTAAAGCGCCTGTTCCTGACAGAAATGCTGCCGTGGCACTTCAACGATCGCGTTGTGAGTACCGAGCACCAGTTTATGTTCACGCACGCGTTCATGAACGATGGACGCGTCATCAATCCCCACTTCTTTGAGCCAGTCCGAGGCATGCTCCTGCCAATACAGCAGCGGCGCCACTATACGGGCGTCAGTCGGATCAAGGCAAACCTCTATACGAACCAGGGCAAACCGGTCGTCCATCCTGTCCATCACGACATTCCGCCGGATTCGGGCGTCGCAGACCAATTCTTCATCGCTGTCTACCACGTCAATACCTGCAACGGCATGACCGTGGTGGAGGGAAAGGAGATCCCCTCGGAAGAAAACCAGCTCATCCTGTTCGACAACGTGGCGCACTATGGCACCGTCCAGACAGACACCGACATTCGCGTTGTTATCAACTTCAACCTGCATATCTGAAGCCACTGCATACGGTCGCGAGGCACTGAAATGCGCGCGCTTTCGCGAGACAATGTGCCACACTAGGGGCACGTGCGCAGAGGAGGGAAGAGACCATGGCGAAGTCGTTTGCTTACCGCAAAGGCCTCATTGAAACAGGAAACGGGGTGTGGGCCTGGATGCAACCGGACGGTGGCTGGGGTTGGTCGAACGCCGGACTCATCACGGACGGCGATGAGTCGCTGTTGGTCGACACACTGTTCGACGCAAGTCTCACGCGCGAAATGCTCGCCGCCATGTCGGACGCGGCCGGTGTCGCCGCGGGCGATATCGGTACCGTGGTCAACACGCATGCCAACGGGGACCACACCCACGGCAACGGGCTTCTGACCAACGCAGAGATCGTCGCCTCCGCAGCCAGCGCACGCGAAATGGAAGCCTTCGATGGCAAGGCAATGCAGGGTTTCATGGAGGCGGCGCCTCGTCTCGGCCTCGCCGGCACTTATATCCAGGAAATCTTTGGACCTTTCGACTTCACGGATGTCGCGGAGAAACTGCCGACCAAAACATTCAGTGGCGAGATGTCGGTGGGGGTCGGCGACAAACGTGTCGATCTCATCGAAGTCGGGCCGGCCCATACGCGTGGCGACGTGCTGGCACATGTCGCCACCGAACGGACCGTATTCACAGGCGACATACTCTTCATCGACGGTACGCCCATCATGTGGGCCGGGCCTGTCTCGAACTGGATCAAAGCCTGCGACCGGATCATCGACATGGACGCAGAAGTCATCGTACCCGGTCACGGCCCGGTAACCGATGCGGCTGGCGTTCGTCGGGTACAGGACTACCTGCGATACATCGATACCGAAGCACGAAAGCGATTCGACGCCGGCATGTCAGTTCGTGACGCCGCCTTCGATATCTCCCTCGGCGACTTCGAATCCTGGGGTGACAACGAACGCATCGCGATCAACGTCGACACACTGTTTCGCGAATACTCGGGTACGCGCGAAGGGCCGAACACCGTCGAACTCTTCGGGCTTATGGGCGAACTCGCGCGGGACCGACGCGGACGGAGTGCATGATGTCGAAGCACCGCAATCACACGCCCCGCATACCGCAACCGGCTCATCCGGAGCGCCGCGACGAACCACTGCCGTGGCAAAACCCGAAGCCGAGCGAGGACGACCTCGACGCGCCGGCCCGCCAAAGAGAAATCATGGAGAGTCCGAGCTACCGCGAATCGGTTGCCGACGCCGACTTCCTGAGGCTGGATGCAACCCGCGGCGTACGATTGCAGATCGACTACGCAAAGCCCGAATTGTTGCTCGAGCAACATGAGATCGAACATACGATCGTTGTCTTCGGCAGCACTCGTATCGTCGAACCCGCTGAGGCCGCCCGTGCGCTCAGTGTGGCCAAATCGAAGCTCGAGGCAAACCCGACCAACGAGGACATGATGGCGCGTGTCGCACGTGCGGAACGCATCGCGGCAAAGAGTCGCTACTACGAAGAAGCGAGGATGCTCGGCAGGCTCGTCAGCCAGGGTTCGGATGGCGCGTGCTCCGTCGTGCTGACCGGCGGCGGTCCCGGAATCATGGAAGCGGCCAATCGCGGTGCATTCGATGTGGGCGCCAAATCGGTCGGACTCAACATCAGCCTGCCGCACGAACAGTATCCGAATCCCTACATCACCCCGGACCTGTGTTTCCGGTTCCATTACTTCGCATTGCGAAAACTGCATTTCCTGAAACGCGCGCGGGCCCTGGTCGCGTTTCCGGGAGGTTACGGCACGATGGATGAATTGTTCGAAACACTGACCCTGATCCAGACGCGCAAAATCAAACCGGTGCCGGTCGTCCTCATCGGCGAGGAATACTGGCGTCGCGCGTTCGACGTGGATTTCATGGTCGACGAGGGTACGGTCGACCCGGAAGATCGGGACCTCTTCTGGTTCGCGGAATCCGCGCAGGACGCATGGCAGGGCATCCTCGACTGGCACGAGGCGAGCGGCCAACCACTCCGGGGCCGCAAGCACGCCATCTAGTCAGCGCACGGACAGCACGTCGAGCGCGGCGTCGGCCATGACGCGCGCTTCGTCCACCGGCGCAACATATACACGCACCCGGCTCGAAGGAGAGCTGACAAGACCAGGCTCACCGCTCGCGTTGCGTCTGTCATCGAGACGGATTCCGCACCACGTCATGCCGGCGAGGACCCTTTCCCGAATTACCGGCGAATTTTCCCCGACACCGCCTCCGAACACGACGCCATCCAGGCCGCCCAGTACCGCTGCGTAAGCCCCGATGTACTTGCGGATCCGGTAGACGTACAGCGCGATGGCGAGCCTTGATCTCTCGTCCTCGCGTTCGAGAAGCTCGCGCATGTCGGCCGATACACCGGAGACGCCCAGCAGCCCCGACGACGAGTCAAGCAAGCGCCTCACCTCATCCGACGCCATCCCCGCTTGTGACATAAGCCACAGGATGATCCCGGGATCGATGTCGCCGCTGCGCGTGGCCATCACAAGCCCTTCGAGCGGCGAGAAACCCATCGATGTATCGACTGGCTCGCCGTCACCAATCGCGGCAGCCGAACAACCGGAACCGAGCTGCAACGTGACGACCTTGCCGGTGGATGTTCCTTCGGCTGCTGAACGGTAATCCCGCATCGCCTGATGCGCGAGACCATGGAACCCGAATCGCCGCAAACCGTGAGTCCGGGCAATCTCCGCCGGCACCGCATAGTGTTTTGCCACGTCCGGCAGATTGGCAAAAAAAGCGGTATCCGGAGCCAGCACTTGTGGACACTCGAACGAGGACGCCGCACGAACCCATTCGAAAGCGACCGGATTATGCAGCGGCGCCAACGGCTCGAGTGAGGCGAGCCGGCCACTCAGGGCAGGTGTAAGGAGGCTCGCACGTGCAAGGACGTCACCACCATGGACAACACGATGCACGATCGCAACGATGGTGCGTGGATCGAGAGAATGTTGCCTGAAGAAAGCATCAAGCCCGACGCCGGCGTCGTGCGCGACGACGTCGCTTGTGCGCCCGACTACCCGACGACGCGCGACGTCGACATCAAATATATCGAGTTTGACGGACGAACTGCCGACATTGACGGTCACCAGCGTCGAAGGGTTCATGGTCAGTGCTGCCAACGCCAGCCGGTGATTTCCGGCATATCCTCACCCTCCTCACGAATCCAGGCAGTGTGGGCAGCAAGCCGCTCGTTCATGGCCTGCTCAATCTCCTCACGCCTGGCTTCCAGGGCCGGCACCCGCCGCGCCACGTCCATCACGAGATGAAAGCGGTCCAGGTCGTTGCGGACAGTCATATCGAACGGTGTCGTTGTCGTACCCTCTTCCTTGTAACCACGAACATGGAGGTTGTCGTGGTTGGTGCGTCGATAAGCCAGGCGATGGATGAGCCATGGATAGCCGTGGTAGGCAAATATGATCGGTTTGTCCCGGGTGAAGAGTTCGTCAAAATCGTCGTTGGACAGACCGTGCGGATGCTCTTCCGGCGGCTGCAGCGCCATCAGGTCGACGACGTTTACGACGCGAACACGCAAATCGGGCGCATACTCGCGCAGCAGGCTCGTGGCCGCCAGTGTTTCCAGCGTGGGCACATCGCCCGCACAGCCCAGCACGACATCGGGCGCATCGCCATCGTCATTGCTGGCCCACTGCCAGATACCCGCCCCTTTCTTGACATGGGCACGCGCCGTCTCCATGTCGCACCACTGCAACTCCGGATGTTTTCCAGCGACGATGACATTCACCGCGTCGCGTGATCGCAGGCAACGATCTGCGACGCACAACAACGTATTGGCGTCCGGCGGCAAATACACCCGGATGATGCTGGATTTCTTGTTGACGACATGGTCGATGAAACCGGGGTCCTGGTGCGAGAAGCCGTTGTGGTCCTGGCGCCACACGTGGGATGTGAGCAGGTAATTGAGCGATGCAACCGGTTTGCGCCACGGAATCTCACGGCTGACCTTGAGCCACTTCGCATGCTGGTTGAACATCGAGTCAACAATATGAATAAAGGCCTCGTAGCAGGCAAAGAGTCCGTGCCGACCCGTCAACAGATAGCCCTCGAGCCAGCCCTGGCAGGTGTGTTCGCTGAGCACTTCCATGACGCGCCCGTCGCGCGCCATATGTTCATCGTCAGGTGATGTGCCGGACATCCAGACACGATTCGTCACGTCAAAGACATCGCCGAGACGGTTCGATTGGGCTTCGTCCGGCGAGACAATGCGAAAGTTTCGCGCTTCGGCATTCGCTTCCACTACGTCGCGCAGATACCTGCCCAAAGTCCGGGTTGCCTCCGCCAGCACCTGGCCGGGCCTCGGCACGGGAACCGCAAAGCTTCGATGGTCCGGCAACACCAGGTCGACCAGGCACAGGCCACCGTTGGCGTGCCGGTTCGCACCCATCCGGCGATCACCCTCGGGCGCGAGCGCCCGGA
>JAGRIN010000249.1 GCA_020443245.1 Pseudomonadales bacterium | reverse complement strand
GGATATTACGGCGAAGATCGCGGACGGACCCGGTGTGCGGGCGGTGATCGGCGAGGTGGTCCCCGTTGTCGAACTCCCCGACCTGGGATTTTTGGAACCGGACCGGCTGACGGACGTCAATATCGTTGCCGCCAATGTCTCCGCGAGGCACTACATCGAGGGTGCACGCATGTCGCCGCCCGCGGATGTCAATCACCTGGCGATCACGCTCGCTCACAACGACGAGGTTGTGATGCGCGGCGCGGCGACCGATGCAATGGGAAACCAGTACGAGGCGCTCCGTTGGCTCATCAATCGCACGCTCTCGACGGGCTATGAGATCAAGAAGGGACAGCTCTTCATTACCGGCGCGATGGGCGCCATGACACCGGGCAAACCCGGCAAGTATGTGGCGTCTTATGAGGGTTGGGGTGCGATTGGATTCGAAGTGCGGTAGCGCGCTCCTGCTCTGGCTTGCGTTCACATGTTGTGAGTTACGAGCCGAGGTCAGCTTTACTGCTTCAACGATCGATACCGGGGTTTCCGAGCGCCAGGCGGTGCTCGACGCCTACCTGCGCCGGGACGATCGAGCCGATCTCGTAGTTTGTACCGTCGCCGATGACGTTCGGCGGCTTCGTATCTATGAATTGGACGATGACATGCGGCTTGTCGATTCTCCGGTCGTCGACGTCCGGTTGCCCGATGACGTGGTGACGCTCGATGTCGGCAAGCTGGGCGCGCGCGACGCGATCCTCTTGTTCACAGCGGACCGGGCGATTTACTTCGACCCGTTCGAGGATACGGTCCGTCCGCTGGTGGAAATCTCTTCGATCTACAACAATCCGGTTCGTGGTGACCTGCCGGTGCTCGATCTCTTTCGCGATATCAACGGGGACGGCCTGAGTGACCTTGTCATTACCGGATTCAAAGGCGTATCCGTGTTCCTGCAGGAATCGGGCGGCAACTTTCGCGCGCCCATGCTTCTCGATGCACAGCCCGTCATGCAGCTCACCTACCAGGGCAGTCCCTGGTACGAGCCTCGCACGATGTTCGTGACCGACATGACGCAGGATGGCAAGTCGGATCTCACGTTCTGGCAGTCGGACCATTTCGAGGTCTATGCCGCCATCGCGGATGGCTTCGATCGCTCGCCCCGGATCCTCTCGTCGAATGTGCCGTTCCAGTTCGACGGGGTCGGAAGCGTGTCGTTCCGAATGGGTGAAGAGGATCAGTCCAACCTCACCGCGAAGGCGCTGTACTCCCTGGTCGACCTCGACGGCGACGGCGTCACCGATCTCGTGACGCTGACTGTGAACAGCCAGGGCGTCTTCAAGAAGCAAACGACTTACGACATTCATCGCGGCCGTCGCGGCGATCAGGGCACGCTGACGTTCGATGCTTCGCCAACATCGAGCATTCGCTCGAATGGCATCCAGTTTGAGATGCAAGAGAAGGACCTCGATTCCGATGGCGACACGGACGTGGTGATCTCGTCGGTACAACTCGGCATCGCGAGGATAATCGGTGCGCTCCTTACCGGCTCGGTCGATATTGACCTCAATTTCTACAGGATGGAGAACGGCGCGTATCCGCAGTCGCCGAACGCGTCGCGTTCGATCAAGGCTTCGTTCAACCTGTCCAGTGGCGACGTCTTTCGACCGTTCGTCCTGATTGGCGACGTGAATGGCGACAGGTATGCCGACCTGCTGGCGCAGGATGGTGACGACACGATCAAGGTGTATGAAGGCGAGCCGGGCGACCGGCTGTTCGCGCGCCACCCGAAGGAGATCACGAGCGAGTTGCCGCGCGATGCAGATCTCGTCAAGCTGGCCGACCTCAACGCCGACGGGTGCCAGGACGTTGTCATGCGTCTCGAGAAGAAGAACCAGGATAATCGCGTCACAGTGCTGGTTGCACGGTAGCCGCATGCCCGGGAAACCTGTCCGCAAGAAGGTCCGGCTCGATCAACTGCTCGTTGACGGGGGATGGTTTGCCGATGTCCGCGCGGCGACCGGACCCGTTATGGCAGGTCAGGTCCGCGTCGGCGACGAGGTTGTGACGAAGGTCGGTACGATGGTTGACGTCGAAGCAGACATCGTCGTGAAGGGCCAGGACCGATACGCCAGTCGCGGCGGCTACAAGCTGGCGCGGGCGCTGGATGCCTTCGGTATTGACGTGACCGGATTGAGTGTCCTCGATGCCGGTGCATCGACCGGGGGATTCACCGACTGCCTGCTCCAGCGGGGTGCGGCAAAAGTGTTGGCGGTGGATGTGGGATATGGGCAATTGCGGGGCCGGCTCGCCGCGGACGCTCGCGTCGTGTCGATGGAGCGGACCAACATCAGCGACCTGGTCGACAAGCGGCCGCTTCCTCAGCCGGTTGGCCTGTGTACCGCGGACCTTGCTTACCTTTCTCTGCTGACGGCCATCCCGATTCTGGCGGTCGCGAGCGGCAATGCGCCGATGGTTTGCCTCGTCAAACCGCTGTATGAGGGGCTCGGGGACGACAGAAAGGACAATCGCGAGGCGATCATGGCTGTGATGGAGCGCCTGGTCAGGGCGCTGGATGATTCAGGCTTCGGGACCCTCGGCGCGGTGGTCTCCCCGATCTACGGCGGCCGGGGTGCAATCGAGTGCCTGGTGCATGTGGTGCCGGGGAGGCACACGGACGTTGCGAGCCTCATGGCCGCGCTGGCCGCTGATTGGGATGAAAACGCCCCCCGTGAGATCGCCCGGGGGTGATTCCAACTATTTCCGCTACAATCGCGTCCTAGTCTACAAGGTCGCTTAGAGCAGATTTGTGTCTGAAGTCAGTGAGACGCAAGTGGGCGAGGTCGATGAGAATGCGCTCGTCGAACGCGCCAGGCAAAACGATTATCGTGCCTATGAGCAGCTGTACCGGCTGCACGTAGGGCGCGTCTTTGCGCTCTGCTTCCGCCTCTGCAACGACCGTGACATGGCCGAGGACCTCGCGCAGGAGTCCTTCGTCCTGGCCTGGCGCAAGCTCTCCAACTTCCGCGGCGATGCCGCGTTCGGCAGCTGGCTTTACCGGATCGCCACGAACACCGCGATCAGCTACCTGCGCAAGCAAAAGCCCTTCCGTCATGCCCTCGACATCGACGATGTCGATGAATCCGAATACCGCGAGACGACCGACGAACAGGTTGGCCTCGAGCGGGCGATCGCACTGCTGCCTGACGGGGCGAGGACCGTCTTTGTGCTCTACAGCCTTGAGGGCTACACGCATGACGAGATCGCAAAAATGCTGGATATCGCGCAGGGCAGCAGCAAGGCGCAGTTGCACCGGGCCCGGAAGCTGTTGATGGGACACCTGTCATGAAACGACTTCGATTAAACCCTCGGCGCATTTTGTGCGTCAAAAGAGGCAGGAATGGATAGTTCGAGACCATGAGCGATTTCGACGACAGCAACACGAACGACCGGGGCGGGATGCCGCTGGACCTTGCATTGGCACGGGCCGTGAAGGACTTGCCGCGCGAGATTGCGCCGTCCCGTGACCTGTGGGCCGGCATCGAGCGGCGCATTATGGACGAGCCCCAGCGAACCCCACGCACCTGGAGAGTGGACTGGATGCCTTTCGCGGTAGCTGCGAGTCTCGTGATAGCCAGCCTGTCCTTGATGATAAACGTCACCGGTTTCGGGCGTGATGACCAGAAGTTCGTCTCGTACGACCGCTCGCTCGACAACATGCAGGCGGAATACATCCGGGTCAGGAACCCGCTCGTGCAGCAGTTCAACAAGACGAACGAAAACCTGGACCCGGCGGTGCTCGAAGACCTGTACCGCAATATCGAGATCATGGAGCAGGCGCGACGCGATATCGAGGAGCAACTCCGGAAGAACCCGGATAACGCGCGCCTCGTGGAGATGCTGATGCGAGTTCACGAACAGGAACTGGAACTGCTGAAGCGCGATTACACGCAACCCACGCATTCGATGTAGAGGCGTAAATGAGAGCTATGCAAATTCGTGCCAAGTTGACGTCCACCGCGCTGGTGGCTGCCGTGGCGGCGGCGTGTTGCGCGTCCGCGTGGGCTGACAGGCAGCGGGTCGATGAGACGAAGGACTTCAAGAGTGACGGTTTCGTACGCATCAACGTCGTGCGGGGAGAACTGAAAGTCGAGGCGTGGGACAAGTCCAGAATCGAGGTCAGCGGCCTGCTGGACGAGCAAACCGAGGAGTTCATCTTCGATGTGAACGGTGACAATGCAGAGATCGAGGTCAAGTTGCCGGGACACCTGAAAAGCTGGTGCTGCAGTGACGAGTCCGATCTCGTCATCCACGTGCCGAAGAAGAGCAGCGTGGACATTTCCGTCGTGTCGACTGATACACGGGTCAACGATGTGCAGGGGGGCGTGGAGGTGTCCGGCGTCAGCGGCGATGTCACGGTTCGTAACGCGCGTAATCGGCTCGATGTCACGACCGTCAGTGGTGAGGTCGAGGTTCGGGACGCCAAGGGCAGGATCGAACTGAAGAGCGTCAGCGGCGACATCGATGCGTATGACCTGGACGGCGACATCGAAATGCATTCCGTGAGCGGTAACGTACTGGCGCGCAATGCGGGAGACGAACTCGATCTCGAGTCTGTCTCCGGCGACATCGAACTCAGTCGTTCGAGCTACAAGCTTCTTACCGGACATACGATCTCGGGCGATGCCGATGTCGCGGGTGAGATGATCGAAGGCGGTCGTCTCGAATTCGACAGCGTGAGTGGTTCCGTTCGCGTGCGCTTCGACAAAGACGTGGACGCCCGTTTCGATCTCGAGACCGGTTCCGGCACGATCCGCAATCGCGTCACCTCCGATCGGCCGGTGAAGTCCAAGTACGTGCGCGATGAAACGCTGCGCTTCGTGAAGGGCGAGGGCAAAGGCGAGGTGAATATCACGACACGCTCGGGAGACATCGTCCTCAGTCCAAACTAGGCGACTTGACCTGCCGCCTCAGGCGATGGGCGTGATCAGGTACGTGCAGCGCCGGGCGCCGCGCAACAGGTGATCTTCACGTTCGACCGTAGCCGAGTCGGCGAGCAGTTCACGGAACACATCGAGTTCGCTCTGGCAGAATCCCTGGCAGGACTGTGCGGCGATGCAGATCGGGCAGTGGTTCTCCATGAGCCGGAGCCGGCCTTCTCCCGCATCCTCGAATTCCGCCATGTAGCCCTCGTCGCTTCGCGCCTCGCACAGGCGCGCGACTTTTTCATCCACCGAGCGAGCGCCCGCCAGTAACAAGTGGTAGTACTCGAGC
>JAGRIN010000023.1 GCA_020443245.1 Pseudomonadales bacterium | reverse complement strand
GGTCGGTGGCTACACCGCCAATGAGTTCGCCGCTTACTACATCACACTGATGGTCGTGAACCACCTGACGTTCAGCTGGATCATGCAGGTTTTCCAGTTCCGTATTCAGTTCGGCTCACTGTCACAGGAGCTGCTGCGACCGATACATCCCATCCACTACGATATCGCGGACAACATCGCCTACAAGATTGTCCAGATGATCGTGCTGTTGCCCGCGATGGTCTTTTTGATCTGGTACTTCGAGCCGGCCTTCAATTTCGAGGCAGGCAACGTGCTGATCGCATTGCCGGTGATCTTTCTCGCATTCATCACGCGATTCCTGCTCGAGTGGACGCTGGCGCTGGCCGCGTTCTGGACCACCCGCCTCACGGCGATCAACAACTCCTACTTCGCAGTCATGATGTTCATGTCGGGACGCATTGCACCGATTGCGCTCCTGCCCTTCTGGCTGCAGACGGTCGCCGAGAAGCTCCCGTTCTATTATGTCGTGGCGTTTCCCGTCGAGATCCTCACAGGAAAGCTGGCGCAAACGCAGATTGTGGAAGGCATCGGCATGTTGTGCCTCTGGCTCGGGATTGCGACAGTCCTCATTCGGTTCGTCTGGTCACGGGCCTTGCGCAGCTTTTCGGCGGTGGGATCATGAGGACCCTGAAACTCGCCTGGGTCTTCTTTCGCATCTGCCTGATGAACGAGGCCGCTTATCGCGCGAACTTCTTCATCCAGGTGTTCGAGTCGGCGCTAGGGATGGTTACAGCAATAGGGTCAGTCTTCATCGTGTTTGACCAGACCGACCAACTGGCGGGCTGGCATCGCAGCGAACTGATCAGCCTGCTCGGCATCTACTTCATCATTCTCGGCAGCATCAACCTCATGGTGGCGCCGAGCCTCACCAAGTTCATGGAAGACATTGTCGAAGGCAAGCTCGATTTCACGATTACGAAGCCGCGCGACAGCCAATTGCTCGTCAGCATCCAGGAGTTTCGCATCTGGAAGCTGCTCGACATCGTCATGGGACTCATCGTGCTTTTTGTCGGTATCGGCGAACGCGCGACCGAGACAAACTGGCTCGACGCCTCGTTGTTCCTCGCGTCGCTCGCGACGGCGGGCGCGATCATCTACAGCTTCTGGATCATCCTCGCGACGTTTGCGTTCTGGTTCATTCGGGTCGAGAACATCCTGCAAATCTTCTGGGCAATGTACATCGCGGGCCGCTGGCCAGTGACGATCTATCCCGCGTGGCTCAAGTTCATCCTGACGGCGATTGTGCCGATCGCGTTCGCCGTGACAGTTCCTGCGGAAGCCATGGCCGGCAAGATGGAAACCCAAACGCTGCTGATTGCAGTCGGACTCGCCATGGCGCTGATGTATGGCTCGCGCAAGTTCTGGAAATTCGGCATTCGTTTTTACTCGGGCGCGTCGGCCTAGTCGACGCGACCCTATTTGCCCATCGCCTGCTTGATCTCGTCCTTGTGTTCCATCGCCATGCGCCTGGCACTTTCGGGATCAGCGAGCACCTGTTGCAGCTCAGCCTGATGTTGCGAGAGGAGCGTCTGGAGGTTGCCGCCCTTTTGTGCCGCGAGCGCCTGAAGCTCGGCGCCGTGCTCTGACATCAGCCGCTGCACTTCAGCGCCGTGTTCGGTCATGAGCTTCTGGAGTTCTTCGCTGTTGTCACTCGCGAGCTTCCTGAGTTCCGCACTGTCCTTGGTAAGGAGATCCTGCAGGTTCGTGCCGTTTTTCTCGGCCAGTTGCTGAAGCTCTGCTGCCACAGCGAGGGTCTCCTTCATTCGGTCGAACGAGAAGCCTTCGCCGCCTGATGACGTCGCGGCGGAAGCCACCGACTTCACGTCGACGCCGAGTTTGTCTGATGCCTTGTCGACCCAGGATTGGGGAATGTGATCCGTAACCCAGCCAATCGCCTCGTCGGGCGTCACCATCGGCTCGCCGTCATCGCCTTCGATGAAAAAGGGTGCCACACAGGCAAACACCACGCCCAACAGGATGATCTTGAACATTGGCTGCGATCCATAGCTTATTGAATTTGCGGGAATCTTATCACTGGATCCACGCTTCAGGCGCCCTATTTCTCGCCGTCACCGATGTCGTCTTTGTTGCCGGGAATGCCGTCCGGACCCGCGGAGTAAACGTACACCTGATAGTGTCTCGAACCCTGGCCCTGAATACCCTCTTCGAGCCGGTACGCAAAGTCATGGCCCCATGGATCGGTGATCTCATCCTGTTTCAGCAATCCCTTTTCTACCAACGCGTGAAGACCTTCTTCGTTCGATGGCGGAACAACACCCTTTTCGTCCATCAGGTACAGCTTGGTGCGAAGGGTCCGAAGCTTCGTCAGTGCATCGGTTTGCTGAATCTGCGCGGCCATCTGCGCGTTATACGCGGCCACCTTCTCAATCTGTGTCTTCGGTTGCACCGGCGGCCTCGGCGCTGACTCCCCGGACGGCCAGAAATACCACCCGCCGACAAGCAAAGCCGCCGCAATCGCCACGCCGGCCAGCAGTGAGGAAGAGCCCCCCTTCGACTTATCGTTCGCTTGTGCAGCCGGTTCCTCGACCGCCGCCTTCTGTGCCTGCGCCTTGGCGATGATCACGCCACACTGCGTGCATTCCTCCGCCTTCGGCTGGAACGTGCCACACGCCGGACAGATCATGTTTCCAGAATTTGCCATAGCAGGATTCTCGCGCCCGTTCGCCAGCAAGACAAGCAGCCGGAGCCGCCGCCCAGCCGGGTTTCGCTACCGTTCGCAACCGGGACGTGCGATTGTGGCACACTGCACAGAGCCACCAGGAGGATAGAGCCATGCCCCTCATCGACGACATCGTTGCCATGGACGAAGAACTGCGTACGTGGCGGCGCGATATCCATGCCCATCCGGAGCTGGGCTTCGAAGAACATCGCACGGCGGATTTTGTCGCGAAGAAGCTCACGGAATTCGGGATCGACGTCGTACGCGGCATCGGCAAGACCGGTGTAGTCGGCGTGCTGCGTGAGGGTAACGAAACCCGCTCGATAGGGCTCCGGGCAGACATGGACGCACTGCCGATCGCCGAAGACAACACGGTCCCGCATCGATCCACGTGCCACGGCACCATGCACGCATGCGGGCACGATGGTCACACCACGATGCTCCTGGGCGCCGCCAAGTACCTTGCCGCCACACGCAACTTTCGAGGACAGGTCAACTTCATTTTCCAGCCCGCCGAGGAAGGCATCGGCGGCGCGCGTGCAATGATCGAGGACGGGCTGTTCGAGAAGTTTCCGTGCGACTCGCTCTACGCGATGCACAATGCGCCCGGCGTCCCTGTTGGCAAGTTCGGCGCAACCGCAGGCATTCGCACCGCCGCGGGTGCCTTTTTCGATATCGACGTTATCGGCAAAGGGGCGCACGGTGCCTTCCCGGACCAGGGCGTGGACCCGGTACTCATCGCGTCCGAACTTGTCACCTCGCTACAATCGATTGTGTCGCGCAACATACGTCCGTCGGAGACAGCGGTACTCTCGGTCACGCAGTTCCATGCGGGTGACGCCTACAACGTGATTCCGGATCGTGCGCGCCTCTCCGGCACCGTCAGGACGCTCTCTGTGGATTTGATGAACCAGATTGAGGAGCGCGTGCGACAACGCGCAGCGTCCGTCGCCGCCGCACACGGCGGTACGGCGGAAGTCGATTTCCGCATCGTATTCCACCCCGTCATCAACGACGAAGCGACAACATCGACGGCGGCGAATGTCTGCAGCGGCCTGGTCGGCGAATCCGACGTCATCACATCGTCGCCGCCGGGGACAGGATCTGAGGATTTCTCCTTCATGTCGGAGAAGGTTCCGTCCTGCTATCTGATACTTGGCAACGGCATCAGCGCACCGCTGCACAACTCGCACTACGATTTCAACGATGATGCGCTGGCGTATGGTGCGAGCTTCTTCGCGGGTGTTGTCGAGAACGTCCTCGCGCCGGCCGAGACCTAGCGCAGGCAATCGATTCAGTCCGCAACAATGAGCGAGAGCCCCAGCGCGGTGACCGACTCGTGCTCGCGTTCGAGGTTGGAACGAAATATCGGGCGTCCGTCCAGCCAGTTGTCCGGGAAGACCAGCCGAAGCGTATCGTCTTCTGCTTCGAGGCGCATCGCGGGCAGGACCTTGTCCTGGCGTTGGAAGTTGAGCAGGATGCCGAGGCGCAGCAGCGCAATCAGCCTGGTAACTTCTGCTGGCGCGTAGTCCAAAAATTCGTTCGCCTCTGACTTCTGGATGCGCTTGCGCTGGAACCGGACGATCGTCGCCAAGAGGTCTTGCTCCTCGCGGTTGAATCCCGGCATCTCTGCATTTTGCAGGATGTATGCGGAATGTCGGCGCATGCTCTTGGCATTGATGTGAAGCCCCACCTCGTGGAGCAACGCCGCCCACGCGAGGAAACGCTGCAGGTCCTCGCGTTCAATGTCCCAACTCGCCTTCACCTGTTGATACAAGGCAAGGACTGTCGCCTCTACCCTGCGCGCGTGCTTCATGTCGACCACATATCGCGCTGCCAGGCTTTCAACGGTTCTCGCCCGGATGTCGTGGTGCGACAACCGCTCTTCCATGTCATAAATCACGCCCTCGCGGAGCGCGGCCGGCGAGTATTCCATCGACTTGATGTGAAGGCTCTCGAAGATCGCTGTCAGGATCGCGAGCCCTGCCGGCAGTACCCGGCGCCTCTCCTCGCTGAGTTCACTGAACTCCAGCGCTTCCACATCCCCGGCCTTCACGCACTTCTTCACGAGACTCTGCAATGCGCGAAGGGTAAGGTAACGTGGCGTGGTCTCCGCGTCCTGCGTTCCGACAATATCCATGATGGCGCGAATCGTACCGGAGGATCCGAGGCATGCGGTCCACTCGGCGCGCAGCAGGTCCTGGCCTCGCGTTTCAATTTCCTGCCTCGCATGGGTGATCGCTTTCGAGAACGACTTGGACCTGATCCGGCCGCCCTTGAAATAAAGATTGGTGAACACGACACAGCCAATCGAAAGGCTCCGCATGCGGAGCGGCTCCATTCCTTCGCCGATGATGATTTCGGTGGAACCTCCACCGATATCGACGACGAGCCGCTTGCCTTCATGATGGCTCGTATGCGCAACCCCGAGATAAATCAGGCGGGCTTCTTCGGCGCCGGAGATGATCTCGATCGGATACGGCAGGATCTTTCTCGCGGCGCGAATGAAGTCTCGCGCATTGCGCGCCTTGCGCAAGGTATAGGTAGCGACGACCCGCACCTGGTCCGGCTTGAGGTCCTTCAGGCTCTCGACAATATGCTCGAGGTTCTCGAGTCCGCGCGCAATCGCCTCTTCGCTCAGGACACCGTCTTCGGAGAGACCGTCAGCGAGTTGCACGCGGAGCTTCAGCTGATGAAGTATCTGGACATCGTTCGCGACAATGCGCGCAACCACGAGGTGAAAGCTGTTGGAACCGATATCGAGCGCGGCAACCCGGCTGATCCCCTGACCCATCTCGAGTGTCGCGCTGGTCTTAGGCATCGGGGCCGGTCCCACACTGCTTCATCGGCGCATGGTACCCCAATACGCCAAGTTGAAGTTAACGCCCTTTGAATTCGGGCGTCCGCTTTTCGAGGAATGCACTGATACCTTCGGCCTTGTCCTCGGTCTGGAGCAGCGCGCCCTGCGCAAACTTCTCCATCGCCAGCGCCGACGCGAGGCTGCCTTCCATGCCCTGGTGCACCATCGCCTTCATGAAGTGCGGCACGAACGGGGCAAATGACGCCAGGTGTTCCGCCATGCGCCGCACCTCGGCGAGGAGCACACCAGGCTCAACGATCCGCGTCACCAGGCCCATCTGCAAGGCTTTTTCTGCACCGACCGGTTCACCCATCAGCATCATTTCGAGCGCCCAGCCCTTGCCGACAATCCGGGGCAAGCGCGCAGTTGCGCCGCCACCCGGAATAATGCCGAGTTTGCCCTCAGGTGTCGCGAAGCGACTGTGAGGCGTGCAAAGACGCAAATCACAACCGAGCGCCAGTTCGAGCCCACCGCCCATGCAGATGCCGTCGATCGCCGCAATCGTCGGTTTCGGCAACGACTCCAGCCTGGCAGCGAGGCCCTGCACTATCGGCTCCATCGCTTTCTTCAGGTCGCGGTTTGCCACTTCCGAAAGGTCGGACCCCGAGGCGAACGCGCGCCCGCCCGCCCCCGTTATCGCAATCACGCGAATCGAGTCATCCGCCGCGGCGACCTCGACGGCCTCGTGCAACTCCGAGAGTGTCGCAAGCGAGATCGCGTTGTGCTTTTCGGGTCGATTGAGCGTGATCAACGCGAGCGGCGCATCAAGTTGAAGCAGGATGTTCTCGAAAGTCATAGTCTCGTTCCCGTCTGCGCTACTCCGGTGCCGTTTGCGATTTGCGGCGCAGGCGCCGCATACCGTTCAACCACCGATCGATATCATCACCCTTGCGACGTACATACTCGCCGACCTCGGGATGCGGCAGCACGTAAAACCGCTCCTCACGAATGGTGTCGACAACGACGCGAGCCAGTTCTTCCGGCTCTATGATGCCATCGGTCTGCCCGTCGCCCAGTCGTCGTGGCGCCATCGCCGTGTTGACGCCCTGCGGGCAAAGGACCGAAACACGAATGCCGTCGTCTCCATGTGTAATGGCCAGGAACTCTGCCAACTTGACGGCGGCAGCCTTGGTCACCGTATAAGGTCCGCTGCCAATTGCCGCAAGTAACCCGGCTGCCGATGCCGTGTTGAGCAGGTAGCCCTCGCCACGCGCGATCATGCCGGGCAGGACCGCGCGTGCGGCATAGAGATGTGCCATGACATGCAATTCCCACTGGCGCTGCCAAACCTCGTTCGGCGCATCCGTCAGCACGCCCTGGCCACCCGCGCCCGCATTGGAGCAGAAGAGATCGACGGCGCCGAACTTCTCCTCAGCAAAGGCAACGAGTGCGGCGACCTGCGATTCATCGGTCACGTTGCAAACCGTTCCCTCGCAACCCATCTCAGCGGCTGCCTGCCCGACTGTTTCAGCGTCCAGGTCCGCGATCACGACACCTCTCGCGCCTTCGGCAATGAATGCTCGGGCCATCGCGCGTCCGATACCCCCGGAACCACCGGTGATCACGGCAACCCTGTTTTTCAGTTCCATGCTGACTCTCCCTCTTTGACATTGAGCCACGGACCAAGCAACTCGAACATGCGCTGCTCGAATCCCGGTTTGCTCTCCCGAAGCGAAGTACGCGCAATGACCAGCTTGCGCGATGGTATGACGTAGAGCCCGTTTTCCAGTGCGCCCCGCGCAGCGATCGTGTCTGCCGGTGCACCAGGCATCACCGGACCCTGACGGGTCTTCTCTTCACGCATCGGCACCTTGTAGTGCGACTGGGCGTTGTTCCACCAACAGAAACCCCACGCCGGGTTCTCGCTCGAGCCTGGCGCCACCATCCGTTCGAGGTAGTACGCGGGCACGAAGGACGAACCGTCCGCATCCATCACGACGGTACCCAATGCTGCGAGATCGTTTGCTGTAGACATGAGCCCGGTGACCGGGCGACCGTCGGGCAGGCGTGCCTTGCGGTCTTCCCAACGTGTTTCGTGCATCCCGAGCGGTTCCAGCAGCCAACGGCGAGTCACCTCGTCCAGGCTGAGGTCCGTGTGATAGCACAAGATCTTCTTCAGGTAATTGTAGGCAGCATTGTTGTAGCGCCAGGTCACGCCGATCTCTCCGAGCGGCGCCAGGTCATCGTCCATCCCGGTAGTCATGGTGAGCAGATGCTCGATCGTGAGACTGGCCTCGTTCCAGGGCGAGAGCTTCGTCCACTCCGGTTCGAGGTGGTGGTTCACATTGTCCACCACCTCGAGCAAGTACTTCTCCTCGGCGATGCCGATCAGCAGTGACACGAGTCCCTTTTGCACCGCATACACATCGACCGGCGCAGCGTCAAAAACTTCATCGACAATGCGACGCCCTTCTTCAACGAGTGTGAGCTGTGCGCTGCCGTGATCTCGCGCGAGCTCAACCAGCGCGGCAACTGTGGCGGGTGCGAGCACGGCTCAGCGCCACATGTTGGTTCCGCCACACACCGTCATCGCCTGTCCGGTCACCCAGCCACTCGCTGATTCGGATGCCAGGTAAACGGCAAGCCCCTTGAAGTCATCGGGCTCGCCGAGACGCCGCATCGGTGTCTGCTCGTTTGCCCGCTTCGCGGCTTCGGGGTTGTCCCACAGTGCTTTCGCGAAGTCCGTCTTCACGAGGCCCGGACAAATCGCGTTGACGCGGATCCCCTTGGGGCCCCATTCCAGCGCAAGATTGCGCACGAGGGCAATGTCGGCCAGCTTGGAGATGTTATACGTACCGAGCACCAACGAGCCCGAGAAGGCGCCAGTTGACGATGTAATCATGATCGAGCCCGATCCTTTGGCGATCATGTCTGGCGCCACCATCTGGCAAAGCCAGTGTTGCGACTTGACGTTGGAACTCATGATCTTGTCGAACGCGTCATCGGGAATGTCGGACATCGACCCGTAGAACGGATTCACGCCGGCGTTCGACACCAGGATATCGATCGGCCCGAGACGCTCTCGCGTCTCATCTACGAGGCTTTGAAGCTGTTCCTTGTAGCCGATGTTGCAAGCAATGGCGATCGCCGATCCGTCGCCGCACTTTGCGTTGATTTCAGCTGCGGTCTCTTCGCACTGGTCCAGCTTGCGCGAAGAAATGACGACTTTGGCGCCATGCTCAGCGAGCCCCTGGGCCATCGATTTGCCCATACCCTTTGATGCACCGGTCAGGAGCGCAACCTTGCCGGTCAGATCGAACAAACTGGTTTCTACCATGTTATTTCCCGTTTCCTTTCGTCGTTCTCGTTGGTCTCGATATTCTTGCTGGCGAATCAGCCCTGGAGGCTGGCGAAGTTCTTTCCTTCCTTCACAAGCCGTTCGAGCAGCGGTGCAGGCTTCCAGGCTGCGTCGCCGTACTCCTCCGCGAACTTCTTGATGTCGGCGAGGATGTTGTCGAGGCCCTGCTTGTCTGCCCAGAACATGGGGCCGCCTGTGACTTCGGGAAACCCGTAGCCGTTGATGTAAACGATGTCGATGTCGCAGGGACGAATCGCAATGCCGTCTTCGAGGATACGGGCACCTTCGTTGATGAGCGGATACAGGCAGCGCTTCAGGACCTCATCGTTGGAGATTTCCCGACGGGTAATGCCAAGTTCAGCTGAGGTTTGCTCGACCATTTCCACGACCTCGGGGTCAGGCTGACCGGCACGACTGCCTTCCGGGTAGATGTAGTACCCGCGATTGCTCTTCTGGCCAAAGCGTTCCAGTTCGCAGAGCTTGTCAGCGACGCGCGCTGTAATCGGCACATCTTCAGGCTTGACGCCCGAGAGCTTTCGCGCACGCCAGCCGAGGTCAAGACCAACCAGGTCGTTCATCTGGAACGGCCCCATCGGCATGCCAAAGTCCAGCAGCACGTTGTCGACCTGATACGGCGTCGCACCCTGCAGGATGATTTCGCCGGCCTGTCTTGTATATCCGCCAAGCATACGGTTGCCGATAAAGCCCGGCGCGTTGCCCGACAGGACCGCGATCTTGTTCAGCGTCCGACCGAGCTTCATCGATGTTGCGATGGTTTCCTTACTCGTCTTCGAGCCTCGAACGACTTCAAGCAGGCGCATCACGTTCGCCGGACTGAAGAAGTGGAGCCCGATGACCGATTCAGGACGCGAAGTGGCCTGGGCCATCTTGTCAACATCGAGGCCCGACGTGTTGCTGGCCAGGATGGCGCCGGGCTTCGCGACCGATTCCATCTTCTTGAAAGTTTCGACTTTGACGTCGATATTCTCGTACACCGCCTCGATGATGACGTCGGCGGTGCCAAGATCCTCATAGTTCGTCGTGCCAGTCAGTAGCGACATGCGGTGATCGACTTCCTCAGCAGACATCCGGCCGCGCTGGACCTGGATATCGTAATTCCTTTTGATCACACCCATGCCGCGATCGAGTGCGGACTGATCCAGTTCCAGCACCGTTACAGGGATGCCCACGTTGAGGAACGACATGGAGATCCCGCCGCCCATCGTGCCGCAGCCGATGACGCCGGCGCGCTGGATGTCTTTTGTCGGCGTATCCCGCGGCACGTCCGGAATCTTCGCCACTTCGCGCTCCGAGAAGAAGATGTGAATCAAAGCTTCACGTTGCGGATGGTTCAGGCACTTGGCGAAGCATTCCTGCTCGACCTTCATGCCGGCATCGAAATCTCCCACGTTCACGGCGGCTTCGACACACTGGATGATCATCTCCGGCGCGAAGCGCTTGCGCATACGGCGCGCGGCGTTCTTGCGCGCGTTGGCAAAGATCTCCGGATTGTCGCGATCCTTTTCGATGACCGACGTCTCGTCGCGAATGCGGCGAACGCGGCTACCCTCGGCTACAACTTTCTGCGCGAACGCGATCCCTGCCTCGACGATGTCTCCCTCGGCCACTTCGTCGGCAATGCCCAATGCCTTCGCCTGTGGTCCGGGAATCGGATCGCCGGAAAGAATGAACTCGAGTGCCTTTTCAGCACCAATGAGTCGCGGCAGGCGTTGCGTGCCGCCCGCGCCCGGGAGCAATCCAAGCTTCACTTCCGGCAAGCCGACCGGCGCACCGGGCGCAATCACACGATAGTGACAGCAAAGCGCGACCTCGAGGCCACCGCCGAATGCCGTGCCGTTGATTGCCGCAACGATCGGCTTCTTGCTGTTATCCATCCGGTTCAGGCAGTCATGCAGGCTGGGTCCCTGTGACTGGCCGCCAAACTCGGAGATGTCCGCGCCGGCGATGAACGCGCGACCGGCACCGGTCAGCACGATTGCCTGCACTTTGTCGTCCGCCAGCGCCGCGTCGATACCGTCAGCGAGCCCCTGGCGCACGCCGGAGGAAAGTGGATTGACGGGTGGGTTGTCGACTGTCATGAGCGCGATGTTTCCGCGCACTTCATAATGTACGGTGCCTTTCATGCTGAACCTGCCATTCGGATTGCGAAGGCGCGTAGTGTAATCAAATCGGGTGGGCATGTCCCTGCCGGTGCAGGCGTACCGACGCGCCTAGCGCGGAGACGCCATACTCTCCGCCATTTTGGCGCGCCGGATAAGCTGGATGAATTGGGCACGATAACCGTAGGCATCCTCGCCCCGGTTCGCTTGTGCAAGCGCAATCGCGTCATCCATGGTCCAGCTGCCAGTGTACTGCCCGCCCTTGAGGAGCTGCGCAAATCCCGCCACCGCGGCAGCGAACCGTGCTTCACGCATCAGCACTCCGGAAGAAGACGTGTCGACGTCGATCGGCTGGCTGATGAGGCGCGAAGCGTCTTCTCGCGGCAGCTTGTAGCGTATTTTCACGAAGCCGTACTCGTGCAGGTTTTGCTCTGACGTGGCCTCGCGGCCGTAGCGCTTCGGGTCGATGAGACCCGACTTTGCCGCCGCCGGCGTGATTTCGTAAATCGCCGTGACGGTGTGCCCCGCCCCAATGTCCCCGGCATCGACCGCGTCATTGTTGAAGTCTTCACGGTTCAGCATGCGCGTCTCGTAGCCGAGAAGGCGATATTCCCTGACGGTCGCCGGGTTGAACTCGACCTGGATCTTCACGTCCTTCGCGATCGGGAACAGCGATGAGGTCGCTTCGTCCACCAGCACTTTCTGCGCCTCCGCCAACGTATCGATATAAGCGGCGATGCCGTTACCATTCTGCGCGAGCGCCTGCATCAACCGATCGTTCAGGTTTCCTTCGCCGAAGCCGAGTACCGAAAGGAACACGCCCGATTCACGTTCTCGCTCCACAAAGCCTTTGAGCTCTTCGCTGTCAGTGATGCCCACATTGAAGTCGCCGTCGGTCGCAAGAATGACGCGATTGACGCCATCCTTCACGAAACTCGATTTGGCGAGTCGATACGCTGCACGGATACCCTCGCCGCCGGCAGTTGAACCACCGGCGGACAGACCGTCCAGTGCAGACAGGATCTTCGCCTTGTCGCTCACCTTCGTCGGTTCGAGCACGGTACCTGCCGCACCCGCGTACACCACGATGGCAACCGTGTCCTCCGGGCGCAGTTCGCCGAGCAACAGGTTCATGGACTGCTTCACCAGCGGCAACTTGTCCGGGCTGTTCATCGAACCCGACACGTCGAGCAACAGGACGAGATTCGACCTCGGCTGTTCCGCAGGCGCGATGTCATATCCCTTGATACCGATATGAACCAGTTTGTTGCCGGGATGCCAGGGCGATTCCATCACGGCGATGTTTGCCTTGAACGGCTCATCGGCATCAGATGGCGCCGTATAGTCGTAGGGGAAGTAGTTCACCATCTCTTCGAGGCGCACGGCATCTTTCTGTGGCAGTACGCCCCGGTTCAATTGCCTGCGCACAAAGCTGTAAGAGGCGGTGTCGACGTCGACCGAGAACGTGGAGACCGGCTCTTCTTGCGCGAGCCTGACGGCGTTGGGCGCAACATGCTCGAACTCATCCCTGCCCGAGACCTCATAATACGGCGCAGTCGGCTGGTCATACGCCTGCGGCGCAGCTGCCAAACTCGGCGTAAACATTGCGCTGGTGTAGTCCTCACCTGCCCTCTTCGCGGTCTTCACGGTGGCGAAGATCTCCTCGGCTTGCCGGGATTCGGCAGCCGCACGCGCAGCAGACCGAGCGGCGTCCTCCGCCTTCGCATCCATAAGCGCGTGCTGCTCGTTGTCGTTCCCCGGCGGTGGCGACGACAGAATTTGCGGCGGCAGGGTAATTTCGAGCGGGCCCGCGTCGCGCTCAGCGACAGGGCGCTGCACAACCCACAGCGCGACTCCGAGTATCACGACAGCGGCACTGGCCATACCGCTGTAGATCCATCGTTGCGTCGGTACCATCATCTTTCTCCTTGCTTCGGTTATCTCAGGAGTAAGACGAGGCTCGTCATGATTTCCTTGGTCGCCCACGGACAATCGGGCCGTATCGAACGCATCGAGGGCCGCGTTCTGTGCTCGGCTGCGCGCGAGATCACCCGGGGGTTTCTCGTCCGCACTGTCGAACAGGCGTTTCAGTTCGCTATCGTTCATCGGTATCCTCCGCGGCCAGCTCACCAAGCCGACGTCGCACTTCATGGACACGCCAGGACACGGTCGACTCCTTTACCGCCAGGATCGTGGCAGCCTCGGCGTGCGACATCCCCTCGCCGACGACGAGCACGATCGCTTCCCTGAAACCGTCACCCATCGCATCAATGCGATCCAGCACCTGGCCAAGATAGACGATCTTCTCGTCGGCGGTGTCGACAGTGTGAGGGTCGTCAAGTGGGCTGTCCGGAAAACGATGCTTCGACTGCGACTTCTCCCAATCACGGGCACAACTCAGTACCAAGGTATAGAGCCAGGTCGAGAGCGCGGACTCGAATCGAAACCGGCCGATCGATTGCGCCAGCTTGATACACGCCTGCTGCGCAATATCCTCGGCATCCTCGATGCGACCGGAAAACTTGAGCGCGAAACGATAGATCAGGTCGTATTGGCCTGCGACGAGTTCGCTGAACGCAACCCGATCGCCGGCCTGGGCGCGCCGAATCAAGCCTTCCTCCGCAGTCATCCCCGTGGCGATGTCCATTCGTGACTTTGCATCTGTTTCGAGTATGACGACGCAAACGATGGAATCCTTGGAATGGTCTGCATCATCCGGACGAGCGGTCGTCGTAACGCATCACGTGATGCGTTGCCGCAACTTCTCTCATGCAATGGTCCGGCAGAGTGAGGCTAGTTCATAGCACGAGCGGTGCTATTCACGGCCGGTGACGCGCTTTGTCGCTGCCTTGAACCGGGCGGTTTGCTCCTCACTGCCCCGAAGCGACTTGTTCGCGGATGCCTCCCGAGCACGGGCATCGCCATCGAGCGTCGCGAGATCGATGACTTCTTTCGAGATGCGCACTGCGCTCTCCGAATTCGCCGCAATCATTCGTGCTGTCTCGAGCGCGGCCGGCAACAGGTCCGGCTGGTCATAAAGACGATTGACGAGGCCATGGTGCTCTGCCTCGACTGCATCAATCTTGCGGGCGGTCAGTATCCACTCCTTCGCGATAGCGGCGCCAACGAGTCGTGCAATGTCGCCGCACCCACGACCAGCCCGTATTCGGCGCCAGGAAAGCGATACGTCGAATTTGTGCTCGCAAATCGAATATCACACTCGAGCGCGAGCCGGGCACCACCGCCATAGCAGTACCCATTGATCGCGGCGATCACCGGCAGCGGCGACTTCGCGATGACCTGTGTACCATCCAGACGTTCGCCGGGGGGCGGCAGGTTCTTGCTGGTTTTCTCAAGCCCGCTCATCTCCACCATGTCGCCACCGGCACAAAAGGACTTTTCGCCGGCGCCGGTAATCACGATGGCACGAACCCCGGACGATTCGGCGCGCTGCACGGCAACACCGATCAGGTGATGGAGTTCGGAATTGAGTGCATTGTGCTTCGGGATGCGATTCATCGTCAGGAGCAGGACGTCACCCTCGCGCGCTTCCAGCAATACCGGCGAACCTTCACTCATCCTGAAAACTCCTCTGGGAAAACGCGTGAGTATGACGCGCTGTGGCCGCGGAGCAAAGCTCTGGTATGCTGGGTCGCCATGCTCACCGTCATGACGCTCAATATCTGGAACTACGAGGGACCGTGGGAAGCCCGGTTGCCCCTTATCCGCGACTGGATCAGCCTCCTGGATCCCGATGTCATTGCACTCCAGGAAGTACTGCACGGCGCGGCGTTCGACCAGGCGTCGCAGATCTTTGACGGGTTCGACTACTACCGCAGTTACGCCGCCGGCATGGACTACTGGAACGACACGTCGTTACGCTTTGGCAACCTGGTAGCCAGCCGTTGGCCCTTCGTTTCCGAAGAGACGATCGAGCTTCCACTCGGTCGGGAGAGCGACCAACGCGTGCTGCTCGCAACCCACATCGACCGACCCGGCGGCCTGCTCAGTTTCTCGACCACGCACCTGAGTTCAGCACCCCATGAGGGCGCGCTGCGCGAGCGCCAGGCGCAGGTGGTTGCAGAAACGATCCTGCGAAGGCGAACGAAGAACGGGACGCCCTCGATCTTTTGTGGCGACTTCAATGCGACACCGGACAGCGCGGAGATCCGTTACCTCAAAGGACTGCAGGCACTTGGCGGCAAGAGCGCATTCTTTACCGACGCGTGGGAACTCGCAGGCGATGGGTCGGCAGGGCTCACCTTCACCCGTCGCAACCACTACCTCACCGAAACGCTGATCAACGACCGACGCCTGGACTACATCTTTGTCGAGGCATTGCCGGCCGGAAAGGGCCGTGTTCGCGGCTGCGACCTGGTTTGCCACGTCCCCAGGCACGGAATCTATCCGTCAGATCACTTCGGCCTCACGGCGCGAATCGACATATAGGAGAACAACATGAACGACATCGCCGCGAACCAGCGCGTGTTTCCCGGCACGGAGTGGGCACTCGCCACGCCGGAATCGATGGGTATCGACGCGGGTAAGCTTGCACGCGCGACCGAGGAGATCTTCACCATCGACAAGCGATTCGGTTTTTTGGTCGCAAAACACGGCAGGATCGTGCACGAACACTATCTGCGCGATGCATCGGCGACCAACAAGATCTTCTCGGCCACGAAAGGTCTCGGCGCGACGCTGATCGGCATTGCCCAGGCGCAAGGTATCCTTCACGTCGATGACCTGGTCAGTGACTGGTTGCCGGTCCACCATCCCGACATCGCCGAGGGTGCGCAGATCAGGCATTTGCTCAATATGACAGCGAGCAAGTCGCCCGCAGGCAGCTGGTGGCAATACAACAGCGCGGAGATTCTGAATTCACTAACGGGCATATTATGGCTTGCGAGCGGCATGCCGCCCGTCCGGTTCTACGAGAAGTACCTGCGTGCGCCCCTCGGACTCTCGTTCGAATGGCCGTCGAACAATAAAGGCTGGATCCAGATCGGCAGCCAGGGGCCGCTTCCTGTCATCGAGGCAACCCACCGCGACATCGCGCGGATGGGCTTGCTCTGGATGCGCGGCGGGCAATGGAACGATCAACAACTGATCGACCCTGACTTCCTGCACGAAGCACTCACCGCGCCCTACCCGGAAGCGAACGGTGCCTATGGGTATCTCTGGTGGCTCAATGCCGGCACCGGTACGTGGAGAACGACCGGTGGACGAACCGGCACGGGCCGCTGGTTTGCAGATGCACCGGCCAATATGTTCCTCGCACTCGGCGCTCGCGGGAAGGTGATGGTCGTGCTGCCGGACGAAGACCTGGTTGCGGTCACGATGGGGGATACGGCACAGGAACAGTCGGCAAACTACCTGGATATTATCGTTCGCAACGTGATCGGGCTCGCAAGCTGAGTTCGCGCCAGCGCAAAGTCGCGCAGAAGCGCAAGGCTCACGCCCGCGCAGTTGCTGTTTCCGTGATGACCGCGATCATCTGGATTGCGCTGTGCGGTCTGCTCGCCATGAGAGGCACGCT
>JAGRIN010000248.1 GCA_020443245.1 Pseudomonadales bacterium | reverse complement strand
AGGATTGAAGTGCCGGTGATGAACGCTGCGTCGTCCGAAAGGAGAAACGCGATCGTTGCACCGTAATCACCGTAAGGATGCCCCTGGCGCGCGATCGGCTGCCAGGGTTGTCCACGCGGCAACTTCGCCGCCGGGGTCGTCTGGCGCTCGCGGTCCTCACGCGCGTGTTGACCCAGATTGCTTTCTGCGACACCGGACGGCTGGATCGCATTCGCCCGTATGCCCTGGGGACCATAGTCAACGGCAATCTGCTTTGCCAACTGCATGACGCCGGCCTTGGATACGGCATAGGAAGCCGCCGAACCGCCCGGCCCGATCACCGATCCCGCAATGGACGACGTCACGACATAGCTGCCACGCCCTTCTTTCAACATATACGGAATCGCGTGCTTGGCCGCGAGAAACGCGCCGGTCAGGTTGACGCGAAGAACGAACTCCCAGTCCGCCAGTGTCGTCTCGTGAATCCAGCCAACGCCTGCGGTACCCGCATTGGCCACCATGCCATACAGGCTCCCGAAATGACCGGCGACACGCGCCACAGCGCGTTCCATATCTTCCTCACTGGTCACATCGCAAGCGAGGGCGATCGCTTCCCCACCTTGCTGACAGATTTGCCCGGCTACCGCCTCGGCGAGTTCGATTCGCTTGTCCAGCACCGCAACGCGCGCGCCCTCGTCTGCAATGCGTTCACACGCGCCCTTGCCAATTCCGCTGCCACCCCCGGTCACCGCAACCACACGACCCTCGAGGCGAGTTGAGTCCACCATCATTCACTCCATACCCAAGACATGCCGCAGAGAGTACTGCATCCTGACCTGCCGGACGACCATGATCCACCGCGGCGAGGCGCGCGTATTGATCTCGAACCCGCCGCCCCGAAACAGCGCTTGATCTTGCAGGCGGTTGTGGCAGCATGAAACCTCGGCCCTTTGGATTACGGAGACAGACATGGCAGACGAGAAGCCGCTCGATCCGTCGGCACAATTCCAGGAATATGTCACCGAGTGGGAACGGTCCGTCGACAAATTCTTCAACCAACTCATGGGCACCGAGCAGTTCAGCCAGTCGATGAACCAACTCCAGAAACTGCAACTCGAGTTCCAGAAGAATTTCCGCGATGCGATGGCGAACCAACTCGTCATGATGAATATCCCCAGCCGCGATGACCTGCTGAATCTCGCCGAGCAGGTCCGCTCATTGGACGATCGCATGGCGCGCATCGAGGCGGCGCTGTCCCGGCTCGCGAGTGCAGGCGAGAACGAACCCAAACGTCGCGGCCCCGCGAGGACCCGGCGGCCACCGGGCACAGGAGAGGACTAAAGTCATGGCAGAAGCGGCGCCCGATCCCGGGCTGATCGAACAAATGCGCGCAATGGTCGACAAGACCCTGCAGCGCAGCGTCAAGGGCATGCAGTTCATTCGCAGCGGACAGGCTAATGTCGGCCTGACGCCGAAAGACGTTGTCTACTCGCGCGGCACCCTGCGCCTGTATCACTATCACCCCGTCACCGACGAAGTCTATCGGGTGCCAGTCATCCTGGTGATGGCCACCACAAACCGGGGCTATGTGTTCGACCTCCTTCCCGGCCAGAGCATGGTCGAGTTCCTGCTGAAACGTGGATTCGATGTCTACATGATCGACTGGGAAGCGCCGCTTCCATCGGAACGCGGCCTGCGCCTGCGCGACTACACCAATGACTTCATCCCGACGTGCATCGAGAAAGTGCAGGAAGAATCGGGCGAGGAAGATGTCAGCATCGTCGCCTATTGTATGGGCGGGATCCTCTCGCTCATCTATGCCTCGACGCACACCGATGGCCCCCTCAAAAACCTCGTCTGCCTGACGACACCGGTGAACCAGGCCGAGATGGGCCTGTTCAGGCTATGGGCCGACGAGCGCTTTATGGACGTCGACCAGATGGTCGATGCCCTGGGCGTGATTCCCTCCGAGATCATCGAACTCGGGTTCGAAATGCTCCGGCCAGCCCAGAAGACCGCCGGGCGTCTAAGGCTGCTGGACCAGATATGGGACGACGACTTCGTCCGCTCCTACCGCGCATTCGAGCGTTGGGGCAACGAAACCCTGCCGCTTGCCGGCGAATACTATCGCGAGACCACCAAGGAATTGATGCGCGCGAACAAACTCTACAAGGGCACGCTGATGATCGACGGCGTCAACGCCAACCTGAAGAACGTCAAGGTTCCGATCATGAACATTATGGCCGAGCATGACCATATCGCGCCTTTTGGGGCGACGAAGCCGTTGCTGGACCTGGTCGGTTCCGAAGACAAAGAGGAACTCGTCTTGAAAGGCGGCCACGTCAGCCTCATTGCCGGGCCTCGTGCGGTCACGCGAATGTGGCCTGCTGTCGACAAGTGGCTCGGAGTGCGTTCAGTGTGAGTGAACTGACAGGAAGATATCCGCGCGACGTCGAACTCGCGAACGAAACGGTAGAACTTTCCCTCCTTTCCGAGGCAGACCGCGAGGACCTGCTCGCCTTTGCGCGCTCGTTACCCGCGCATGACCTGCTTTTCCTGTCCCGCGACATTCGCGAGCCCAAGGTACAGGGCGCCTGGTTGCGGCAGATCGAAGCCGGCGAGATCGTGAGCATTGTCGCCCGGGCCGAAGGCAAGATCGTCGGTACGACTGCCGTCGTTATCGACAGGCTTTCTTTCTCCGCTCATGTCGGGGAACTGCGCATTCTTGTCGCGGGTGGCGCCCGCCACAAGGGACTCGGCCGCAAACTCATACAGGAAGCGTTCATGGTCGGCGTCGACCAGGGGCTCGAGAAACTCACGGCGAGAATGACACTGGACCAGGACGCGGCCATCGCCGTCTTCGAGGAACTCGGCTTTATCCGGGAAGCCATGTTCCGCGACCACGTCAAGGACGCCGAAGGCAAAAAGCACGATGTACTGGTGATGAGCCAGGACGTCGAGGCTTTCTATGGCCAGAAGCGCCTTTACGGGCTGGATGAAGCGCTGTAAACGCGGCCGATCGATATCGCTTGGTAAATGACCGAAGGTCAGCTATATTACTGACCACCCGTCAAGAAGACACGAAGAATGTCGACAGCTGCCCCCACTGCCTCGGCAATGCCGCGACGCGCACGCACCCAGGCGCAGAAGACCGCGAGACGACAAGCCATTCTCGATGTGGCTGACGCATATTTTCGCGAGTCCGGCTTCGAGGCATTCTCAATGGCAGAACTCGCAAAACGCGCGGGTGTGGCAAAGGGCACGCTTTACCTGTACTTCGAGACGCGAGAAGAAGTGCTGCTCGCATTGTATGTGGAATTACTCGACGACTGGCGCCAGGCCTTCTGCGTCGGGCTTGCCGGCGCGCTGGACGACGAGGCATTTGTCAGGCTCTTCTTCGATACCAGTCGCGCCGACCCCGCATTTCTCACTGTCGTGTCACGCATGGACAGCGTGATTGAGCATAACGTGTCACGGGAAAAACTGATCGAGTCAAAAAGAGCACTGGCGGCAACGCTGGAACGTATTTTCGACGAGGCAGCCGGCTCGCTACGGCTTCCTCCTGAGAAAGCGGCGGAAACAATTCGCGCCCTCGCGTTTCTGGTACTGGGCGCCTCCCAACTCGACAAGGGACCCGCACTTGAAGAGATGAACTTGCCCGAAGACGTCAGGGCGTTCGCGACGAGCTTCTCCTCCGAATCGATTTTCCTCCCGAACGCCTTGCGAATCATCGCGGGTATTCGTTCAGGCAATTGATATTTCTACCAACGCAGTAACCGAAACGACAGGTAAAGAGAATGATCGAATTTACGCTGAACGGCAAAACAGTGAAGACGGACGATGACCCGTCTACCCCCCTTTTGTGGGTCGTGAGGGATACCTTCAAACTGAAAGGCTCCAAGTTCGGTTGCGGTGCCGGTCTTTGCGGCGCATGCACGATGCACGTGAACGGTGAAGCGGTCAGGACCTGCATCCTGCCGGTATCTGCAGTCGCGGGAAAGGAGATCACAACGATAGAGGGGCTCGGCACACCCGACGACATGCATCCCTTACAGGTCGCCTGGACGGAGATCAGCGTACCGCAGTGTGGTTACTGCCAGTCGGGCCAGATCATGTCGGCAGCCGCCATGCTGGCGAAAAACCCCTCGCCGTCCGAAGCTGAAATCGACGCGGCGATGGCGGGCAACATTTGTCGCTGCGGCTGTTATCCGCGCATCAAACAGGCCATCGTCAACACGGCGAAGGGTGAACTCGCCTACAACGCGGCAAACGGCGCCGGGGAGAAAAGCGCATGAACAACGTCAACCTTTCGCGACGCAAATTTCTGGTCGGTACAGCCGTCGTCGGCGGCGGTCTCGTCATGGGCTTCTCGCTGACCGGCTGCTCGACGCCCGAATTGCCCATCGACAAGACTGCAGAAGGCTTCGTACCGAATGCATTCCTGCAGATCACACCGGACAACAACGTGAAGTTCTACTGCCCACGTGACGAGATGGGCCAGGGCGTCAGCACCGGCCTCGCAACCCTGATTGGAGAAGAACTGGATATCGATCCGCTCGCGCTGGACGTCGTCTTCGCCGGCGCCCACTCCGATTACGCCAATCCCGACTTTGGCGTCCAGATGACGGGCGGCAGTTCGTCGATTCACGCGCACTGGACGCCACTGCGACAGGTGGCCGCCAACACGCGCGCGATGATTATCGAAGCGGCAGCCAAAGACCTAGGTCTGTCGAAAGCGAGCCTCACCACAGAGAACGGCCAGGTCATCGCAAACGGCAATCGCCACCCCTATGGTCAATTCATCAAGACCGCAATGACGCTCGAGGCGCCCGAAGAAACCGCGCTCAAGCCAGCGAACGAGTTTCGCTACATCGGCAAGACGTTCCCGCGTGTCGATGCGGTGGCGAAATCGACCGGCACCGCGATCTACGGCATCGACGTCGACGTTCCCGGTATGCACCACGCCGTCGTGCGCCGTTCACCGGTACAGGGTGCAAAGCTTGTACGCGTCGACAAGACCGTTGCACAGGACATGCCCGGCGTCACTGACGTGATCGAGATTTCCAGCGGAGTCGCCGTGGTCGCAACGAAATACTGGCAGGCGAAGGTGGCTGCCGCCGCGCTGAAGCCTGTATTCGAGGACGTGCCGTTGTCAAAAGTCGATACCGCCACGGTCCGCCGGGACTATGCCGAAGCCATGAAGGGCGACGAAGGCACGACCGGCCCCGATGAGGGTGACGTCGCTGCCGGCTTCGCCGCCTCCAGCAACACCGTTG
>JAGRIN010000247.1 GCA_020443245.1 Pseudomonadales bacterium | reverse complement strand
TCGGCGCAGCAGTAATGTCCGTCACGTTCGGCTTGTCGAACCAGGCTGACTCGGCAAAGTTGCGAAGCTGGCTCGAAATACGGTTGTTCGACTCGGCGATCCCGTTGATCGTGAGTTTCTTGCCCGCCATGCTGACCTGCGTATAGAAGACGCGGTCGGAAAGTTGGCGCGCAAGCTCGTCGAAGATTCGCACGATGATCGGCCGGTTACCCTGCAGTTCCTGGATGACCTGCATCCTGGACAACAGTTCGTTGCGCTTTTGCTGGAGCAACTTGATCTCTGCAATACGATCTTCGAGTACCTTGATCTCTTTTTGCAGGAACGCATTGCGCGACTTCTGGTTCTCGATCTCGGCATTGTAGAAGCGGTCGAAGCCGAAAATGATCACGCCGGCAACGAGCAGCACAACGACGAGGACGTTGAGAAACTCCCGCTTCCTCTGTTCCCGTAGCTCTTCCCGCCAGGGGAGCAGGTTGATTTTGATATCACCCATCGCAGTACCTGGTGCCCGGCTAGGCCGCTCTATTGTCCCGGTTCATTATTGATCGAAACTCCGCATGGCGAGCCCGCACGCGATCATCAGCGCGGGCGCATCGTTAGAGAGATTCACTTCGTTGACTTTGGAGGACAACGACATATTCACAAACGGGTTCGCCATGGATGTCGGCGTGCCCAATTTGGCGGAAACCATATCCGCGAGGCCGTCGATCGATGCCGTGCCTCCCGCCAGGATGATATGGTCCACGTCGTCATACGCGCTGGATGAATAGAAGAACTGCAGCGAGCGCGTAACTTGTTGTACAACGGCTTCTTTGAAAGGCTGGAGCACTTCCGACTCATAGTCGTCCGGCAATCCGCCCTGCTTCTTGGCGAGCCCGGCCTCTTCAACCGAGAGACTGTAGCGACGCTGGATTTCCTCGGTGAGCTGCTTGCCGCCGAAGAGCTGTTCGCGCGTATAGGGCGTCCCGGTCGATGTCAGCACCGATAGCGTCGTCATCGTCGCACCGATGTCGATAATCGCGATGATCTGGTCTTCACCGCCTTCCCCTGTGAACTGTTCGCGTACAAGGTTAAATGCGCGCTGCATGCAATGCGCTTCGATGTCGACAACCTTCGCCTTCAGCCCGGCAAGTTCGACCGCCGCCTGGCGCATCTCGACGTTTTCCTTGCGGCATGCGGCAAGGAGAACCTCGACCTGGTCCTCGCTGCGCGGCGACGGCCCAAGGACCTCGAAGTCGAGCGCGACCTCGTCAAGCGGATAAGGAATGTACTGGTCCGCCTCGACCTGCAGCAGGTTTTCCATTTCGTCTTCGCTGAGGTTTGCCGCCATCTCGATCGTCTTGGTAATGACGGCCGACCCGGCAACGGCAACCGCTGCCTGCTTGACCTTTGTCTTGGCGCGCGAGACGAGTCGCTGGATGGCTTCACCCACGCCATCGACGTCCGCAATATTCTTCTCGACCACTGCATTTTCCGGCAGCGGCTCGACGCCATAGCTTTCGACGCGATACTTGCCGCCCGACTTCGACAGCTCGAGCAGCTTGACCGATGTCGAGCTGATATCGAGCCCAAGCATCGGTGTCGGTCCCTTGTTCAAAAAGGTCAACACGTCAAATTCCTATTCAGTACGCGCACTTACAGACAATTCATGCAAGGTTACATTAAATACCACTCTTAATCGGAGCGCAAACAATTTAATTGAAATATGGCCCGTATGTATCCATTTTCTAAAGCATTTTGGGGTCAAGTTCCGCACCGGGCCAAGCATTATAATCATTTTTCCGGTCAGGTCATTTGCCCGTTCGTCGCCCCGGCGAACTGTCATTGCCCATGATTGTCCCTATAATTGCGATCCGGCCCAGAGTTGTACGTATTCATGCGAGGCTTCCTCCACTTTATTCTATGGGGCGTTTTCGGGGCGTTCTGTGGTCTGGCGCTCATTTTGTCAGCCGCGTACCTCTACCTGAACCCGCAAATCCCTCCCGTGTCGACCTTCACCGACGTGAAGTTGCGGGCGCCCCTGCGCATCTACACAGCGGACAACAAGCTGATCCAGGAATACGGCGAGCGCCTCACGCCGCTGCACTACAACCAGATTCCCCAGACATTCATCCACGCCCTGCTCGACACAGAGGACAAGCGCTTCTGGGAACACAGCGGGATCGACGTCATTACATTGGCGAATGCGACCTGGCAGCTCGTGCGCAACGGCGGCAACATCAGAACCGGCGCCAGCACCATCACCATGCAGCTCGTGAAGAACATCTCCGGCGAGACAGACGTGCTTTTTATTCGAAAATTCAAGGAGATGCTGCTCGCCCTCAAACTCGAGCAGGAGCTTACGAAAGAAGAGATCCTGACGCTCTATATCAACATGATCCCGTTCGGCAAACACGCCTTCGGCGTCCAGGCGGCCGCGAACACCTACTACGGCAAGGACGTGAGCGAACTCACGCTGGCGCAGACCGCCATGCTCGCCGGCATCCCCAAGGCGCCGGAAGCCGGCAACCCGATCAACGGCCCGCAACGCGCACTCGATCGCCGCAACCTGGTCCTCCAGCGCATGCTGGAGCAGCAGTCGATCACGCGCGAGCAATACGAGCAGGCGATCGCTGAACCGCTGACCGCCAAAGTCTACAGCCGTGAGGTCGAGGTTCCCGCACTATATGTGGCCGAAATGGTACGTAAGCGCTTACTTGACGACTACGGCCGTGATGCCTACAACCAGGGCTTCATCATCCACACGACGCTGGACAGCAAGCTGCAACTCGCGGCCGAAAAGGCGGTTGACCAAAAGCTCAACGAATACGACCGGCGTCACGGCTACCGTGGCCCGGAGCATCGCCGCATCAACGGCACCGACCAGTACCTGGCCGCGCCGGAATACGGCTATCCCGCCAACTGGACCGACACGCTGGACAATTCGCAGGTCCTCGGCGACCAATACCCCGCCATCGTGGTCGAGGTCCGTGACGATGCGATCGATGTCCTGAACAAGGACCAGGAACTTGTCCGCGTCCCCTGGGAGAACATGAGCTGGGCGCGCCCCTACATCGACGTCAACACGCGCGGACCCCGGCCCCGGTCACCCTCGGAAGTCGTGGGACCCGGGGACGTTATACGAATCGAGAAGCTCGACGACGGCAGCTGGGGGCTCGGCCAGGTGCCGGACATCCAGGGCGCGCTGGTCGCGCTGAATCCCGCCAACGGCGCCATTCGCGCACTGGTCGGCGGCTACGACTTCAACGCCCAGCAGTACAACCATGCAACGCAGGCGCGCCGCCAGCCCGGTTCGAACTTCAAGCCGTTCTTCTATACCGCCGCACTCGAGAGCGGGATGACGGCCGCAACGATCTTCAACGACGCGCCCATTGTGATGCCGGGCGGCGAGCTCGAAGAAGTTTATCGGCCCACCAACTCAGGCGATGTCTTCCACGGCAACATTCGTTTGCGCGAGGCGCTCTACCGTTCCATCAACCTGGTTTCTGCGCGCGTGATCATGGACCTTGGCCCCGACAAGGCGATCGACTACGTGAAGCGATTCGGCTTTGACACATCGGCGTTCCCGCGAAACGTCCAGCTCGCCTTCGGCGGCGGCACGATCGGCCTCACGCCGATGGAAGTCGCGACTGGCTACGCCGCATTCGCCAACGGCGGATTCAAGATCAGCCCATTTCTCATCGCCAGCATCGACTCGCTGAACGACGACACGATCTACTTTGCGAAGCCCGATACGGTGTGCGAAGAACAGGAAGTCTGCGGCGAGTTGCCGAAAGCGAAACGCATCATCGAACCTCGCGTGGCGTACATCATGAACAGCATCCTTGCTGACGTGATCGCGAAGGGGACCGGCGCCAAAGCGGGACGCGAACTGCACCACCGGCACGACCTGCACGGCAAGACCGGCACCACGAACGAGGCAGACATCTGGTTCTCCGGCTTTACTCACGACATCGTCGCCACCACCTGGGCCGGCTTCGACAACAACGGACCCGTCGGCAACCGGGAGTGGGGTTCGACGACCCCGATAGAAACCTGGATCGAGTTCATGAAGGTCGCGCTGCCGCCGGAGTCCGAGGCGACTGAACTCTCGATTCCCGATCACCTCGTGACCGTGAAAATCGATCCCGAGACGGGCTACCGGGCCGACCCGGCCGACCCCGATGCGATCTTCGAGATGTTCCGTGAAGAAACGGTACCGCCGCCCTCACCCAATGCGCTGGCGCGCAAGGAAGAGAAGAGCGATCCCGTCAAACAGATTTTCTAAAAGAGAATTCAGGCCGACCGGCGCTTCGCGCCCCCGTAGGGCAGCTCCTTGATGCGCGCCACACCGGAGTCGATTGCCGCCTGCGCTACCGCCGGGGGAATCACATCCATCAGGCGCGGGTCCATCGGCTTCGGAATGATGTACTCGGGGCCAAACTCCAGGTGATCGATGCCTTCATAGGCGGCGATGACTTCCGCGGGCACCGGCTCGCGAGCGAGGTCCCGTAACGCCAGCACGGCTGCCATCTTCATCTCTTCATTGATGTCCCGCGCACGTACGTCGAGCGCGCCACGAAACATGAAAGGGAAGCACAGGACATTGTTGACCTGGTTCGGGTAGTCGGAACGCCCGGTCGCCATAATGACGTCGTCGCGGACGCCCCAGGCTTTCTCCGGCAGGATTTCAGGATCGGGATTCGCCATCGCGAACACTACGGGGCTCGGACCCATACTCCGGAGACAGTCCCCGGAAAGCAGGTTTGCGCCAGACACGCCAATGAACACGTCGGCATCCTTGCAGGCGTCGGCCAGGGTACGCTGGTTCGTTTCGATGGCGAACTCGCGCTTGTAGATAGAAAGATCTTCGCGACTGCTTTGGACGACGCCTTTGGAATCCACCACAACCATCTGGGATTTATTTGCGCCCAGCAAGACCAGCAGCCGCATGATCGCAATCGCTGCCGCGCCGGCACCGAGACAGACGATCTTCACATCGCCCAGCGTCTTGCCACGCAACTCGAGCGCGTTGAGCATGCCCGCGGCGGTCACGATGGCTGTGCCGTGCTGGTCGTCATGGAACACCGGGATATCCAGCAGCTTCTTGAGGCGAGCTTCGATTTCGAAGCAGGCGGGTGCGCCGATGTCCTCGAGGTTGATGCCGCCGAACGTATTGCCGATGCGCACCACCGTCTCGACGAATTCGTCCACGTCTTTCGTTGCGACTTCGATGTCGAAGCAGTCGATGTTGGCAAACCGCTTGAAGAGGAGCGCCTTG
>JAGRIN010000246.1 GCA_020443245.1 Pseudomonadales bacterium | reverse complement strand
CCTGTTGCGCCGCGCCGAAGTCCTTTCGGTCGTTCTCCTTCACGACATCGTCAATCTGCCGGAGCAGCGCAAGCAGCTCCTTCATACGGCCCAACGGCCATGAATTCGGTCCGTCGCTGAGCGCTTTGTCAGGATCGGGATGGGTTTCCATGAAAATTCCGTCGATGCCCACCGCCACCGCGGCACGCGAGAGGACCGGCACCATTTCGCGCTGCCCGCCCGAACTTGCGCCCTGCCCGCCCGGCAATTGGACGCTGTGCGTCGCGTCGTAGACGACCGGACAGCCAATCTCCTTCATGACCGCCAGTGCACGCATGTCCGAGACGAGGTTGTTGTAACCGAAGCTCGCGCCACGCTCGCAGACCATCACCTGCTCGTTGCCCGTCGCACGCGCTTTTTCATAGACATGAACCATGTCCCAGGGCGCGAGGAACTGCCCTTTTTTGATGTTCACCGGCAGCATGGTCGCCGCAACCGACTGGATGAAACCGGTCTGGCGGCACAGGAACGCGGGCGTCTGGAGCACATCGACCACGCTCGCCACTTCATCGAGCGGTGTGTCCTCGTGCACGTCAGTCAGGACCGGGACCCCGATCTCGCGCTTGACGGTCTCGAGCACCTTGAGCCCCGCTTCCATTCCCGGGCCACGAAAACTCTTCAGCGAAGACCGGTTGGCCTTGTCGAAAGACGACTTGTAGATAAAGTTGATGGAGAGGTCGTCGCAGATCGACTTCAAAGCGCCGGCGGTATCGAGTGCCATCTGTTCGGACTCGATCACACAGGTACCGGCAATGAGGAAAAACGGCCGTCTTTCGCCGGCTTCGAAATGACACAGTTTCATGGGTTCAGGTTCTGTAGGTAGCTGGACCGGCCCGGCATCACGACGCCGGACCTCGAGATGCGCTAATTTTAGCTGTCCTTGGCACCTTTATAAACGCTTTGGTCCCGTGCCGCCGTGATGAAGCTCGTAAACAGCGGATGTCCGTCCCGCGGCGTGGAAGTGAACTCCGGATGGAACTGGCAGGCGACGAACCAGGGATGGTCCTTCACCTCGATGACTTCCACCAGGGAGCCGTCCTTCGACTTGCCTGCAATCCCGAGGCCGGCGGCCTCGAGCTGAGGGACAAAGTTGTTGTTCACCTCGTAACGGTGACGGTGGCGTTCACGCACGTCCGCATGACCGTATATCCGATAGGTCAGCGAGTCACACGACAACCTGCACTCCTGCGCACCCATGCGCATGGTGCCGCCGAGGTCCGAATCCTCGTCGCGCTGCTGGACGCTGCCGTCCTCGCCCATCCATTCGGTGATGAGGCCGATCACGGGATAGGGCGTCTGCGGGTTGATCTCGGTCGTGTTGGCATTCTCGAGCCCGGCGACGTTGCGTGCAAAGTCGATGATCGCAGCGTGCAGGCCGTAACAGATACCGAGATAGGGCACCCGGTGCTCCCGCGCGTAGCGGGCCGCGGCCACCTTGCCTTCGAAGCCCCGTTCGCCGAATCCGCCGGGCACCAGGATGGCGTCGGCATCCTCGAGGATGGACGTTCCCTTGCGAACAACGTCCTCGGAGTCCACGAACTCAACCTCTACCTTCGTCGCAGTGTGGATGCCCGCGTGCAGGATTGCCTCGGTGAGGGATTTGTAGGCGTCGTGCAGATCCATGTACTTGCCGACCATCTTGAGTTTCACGGTCGCGGTCGGATGCTCCTGCGCGTCGACCACGCGCTGCCACTCGGAGAGGTCCGCCTCAGGACAAGTGAGGCCGAACTTGTCGATCACGATATCGTCGAGGCTCTGCTCGTGAAGCATGAGCGGAATCTTGTAGATCGACGGCGCGTCGAGGAGCGGAATGACCGCGTTGCGCTCGACGTTGGTAAACAGCGCGATTTTCTCGCGCGCCGACTGCGCAATCTCGTGGTCGGAGCGAACGATCAGGATGTCGGGCTGCAAACCGATTGAACGCAGTTCCTTGACGGAGTGCTGGGTCGGCTTCGTCTTGGTCTCACCTGCGGTGGCAATGTAGGGCACCAGCGTCAAGTGCATGAAGATCGCATTGCGCTGCCCGACCTCGAAGCGGAGCTGTCTCGCGGCTTCGAGAAAAGGTTGCGATTCGATGTCACCCACCGTACCGCCGATCTCGACGATCGCCACATCGAAACCCTGCGCGCCTTCGAGTATCCGGCGTTTGATCTCGTCCGTGATGTGCGGAATGACCTGGATGGTCGCGCCGAGATAGTCCCCGCGACGCTCGCGCGCAATCACGTCAGCATAGACCTGACCGGTCGTAAAGTTGTTCCGGCGCGTCATCGTGGTGCGAATGAAGCGTTCGTAGTGCCCAAGATCGAGGTCGGTTTCGGTACCGTCTTCGGTCACGAAGACTTCCCCATGCTGGAGCGGACTCATGGTGCCGGGATCGACGTTGATATAGGGGTCAAGCTTCAACATGGTGATCTTGAGCTTGCGGGCCTCGAGAATGGCGCCCAGCGAAGCGGCGGTTATGCCTTTTCCCAGTGAGGAAACGACACCACCAGTAACAAAAATGAAGCGAGACATCAGGTACCCATCTTGGTGAATGTGAACGCCTTGCCCGGTTTCGGGGGGGAGACTGGCGCATATCCGAGATGGGGTTCTAGATTACCACCTGGGGGGGCTGTGCTCAATGCGAATATGGTTGTCCCGGGTAACTCACCTCGATTTCGAGCCCCTCCTCGACCGGACCGGCCGCGAACCCATCGGCCACGATCATCGGCACCCGCCAGCCGGGAATGGCGGGCAACGCGACGAGTTCCTCGCCGACAAAAATGAGCGGCACGACGTCGCGCAACCAGGGCGGTACACCGACTTCGGACATCACATTCTTGAGTGTCCTGTGATGGCGAACCAGGATTCGTTCGCCGCCGACACGAAAGCGGATGCACAGGTCGGGGACGCGGCTTGCCGACAGACCTCGCCCCTTAACGATATTGGCCAGCATGTCTCCCGCACCAAAAGACCGTGCGCCGCTCGCGAGATCATTCGGTTTCACATCGCTGACGACACTCGTAAGAAAGAGCCGGTCTTTGTACCGTCGCAGGCAAACGTCCTGCCAACGCAGTAATGGCGCGGCGTCCTGGTCGGCGTTGAGAAGCGAGGACAGCTCTTCCAGCAGGCTCGCGGGAGGCAACGGCAGGTCGAACGTCCCTGCCCAATACCGAACGAGGTTCTTCTGTCGCTCGCCCGGCAGCGAAGCAAAGTGCGCGAGCGAGAGCGCACCGTTGTCCGCCTCGACGAGCCTGAAGTCATTTTTTGCCGTATAATCAATAACTTGAGCATAGCCATCGTCACGATCGGCCGCGGCGACCATCCTCGTCACCGCGCCCGGCCAGCGCGCCTCGAGCAACCCGAGCAGTTCATGGCGCAGGTAGTTGCGATCATGGGTCGTGTCGTCATTGCTGGCATCCTCGATCCATTCGAGTCCCGCGGCGCTGGCATACTCGACAAGTTGACGGTGGCGTACGTCCATGAGCGGCCGCAGCAGCATTCCCTTTCCCAGCGCGCGCAATCGCGGCATCCCCCCGACACCGAACGCCGCGCTGCCCCGCAACAGGTTCATCAGTATCGTCTCGGCCTGGTCGTCAGCGTGATGTGCCTGGAGCAGTACGTCGCCGTCGGCGAGGAAGCTCTCGAACGCGCGGTAGCGTGCATGACGCGCATTCTCCTCGAGACTGCCGTTCCGCTTTACGGCGACCCGTACACAAGTCAGGCGAACGCCGAGTCGCGCGCACAGCGCCGAGGCATGACGCTGGAAATCATCGGCTTGCGGGCTGATGCCATGGTTGACGTGCAGCGCATGTACGGACTTGCCCGCTGCAGCACGGATCACTGCATGCAACAAGGATACGGAATCGACACCGCCGCTGAGCGCAACGACGAGCCGCGACGCACGAACGCCTCCCAACTGTTTGCTTACGTGTTCGACCAACATGTTCGCGCCTAACAACCCGGATATGGCGCCCTGACAGGCGCCGCACTTTCTTCAGGGAGATGCTCAGTAATCGAGCTTGACAGTCTCGGGACCGTAACGATCCCGCAGTCGTTCAAGCAGGTCGTCAGCAGGCGTTACGCGCCAACTGTCGCCGAGCACAACCTCAGCTTGCGCGTCAGTGCGGAGGTAGGCGATAGACACGGGGCAACCCTGTCCCGGCGCGCCGCGGAACGGCGCCAGGAGATCGACGAGTTCGGCGACGAAATCCGGCTGCAGGGCACTGCTCGATAGAGAGAGTTGCAATCGTTTGATCGACCGCTCACGAGCCTGCTGGAGATCGAAGACCTCGCTGGCCCGCATGCGGATACCACCCGTGAAGTCGTCACGATCGGTGGATCCTCTCACAACGACGACCTGATCCTTCTGCAAACGCGCGTAATTTTGTTCGTACAGGTCCGCAAAGACCGAAACCTCGATACGACCACTACGATCGTCCAGCGTCACGAACGCGATCGTTTCGTTCTTCTTGTTCTTCATGGTTCGCATCGCGACGATCAGCCCGACCACCGTCTGCTCTTCACGCGGGCGAAGCTCGACGATGCGGGTTTTAGCGAGATGCCGGAGTTCTGCCTTGTACACATCCAGCGGATGGCCCGTAAGGTAGAGACCGAGCGTATCGCGCTCGCGTTGAAGCCGCTCCTTGAAGGAGAGGCAACTCAGGGTATCGAAGTGGTTGTAGCGCGCATTGTCGCCTCCCACCATCATGTCCATGCCGAACAGGTCGGTATGACCGCTGTCCTGGTTCCTGGCTTTCTGTTCCGCCAGTTTCACGGCGTCTTCGTAATTGGCGAGCAAGAGCGCCCGGCAGTGGTCGATCGGCGATTCGACCTGCTTCAGGGAATCAGGCACCAGTCCGTCGAGGGCCCCCGCGCCGATCAGCGCCTCGATAGCGCGTTTGTTGACCTTGCGGGCGTCCACGCGCTCGCACAGCGAAAACAGGTCCTCAAAGGGGCCGCCTTCGCGCCGTGCCTTCGAGATCGCCTCGATCGGTCCCTCGCCGAGTCCCTTGATGGCACCGAGCCCGTAAATCACGCTCGCTTCGCCGTCTGGCACGAAGCGGTATTCGCTACGGTTGACGTCCGGCGGTGAAATGGTGAGGCCGATTTCACGGCTCTCTTCGATGTTGACGACGACTTTGTCGGTCGTCTGCATGTCAGCCGACAACACCGCGGCCATGAAATCTGCCGGGTAGTAGTGCTTTAGCCACGCAGTCTGGTAGGCCACCAGCGCGTACGCGACAGAGTGCGGCTTGTTGAAGCCG
>JAGRIN010000245.1 GCA_020443245.1 Pseudomonadales bacterium | reverse complement strand
GAACTCGATGATGGAACCTATCGCGCCGGCGTCATTCGATCAGAGGCGCAACTTCGCTCGATCAAGAACCAGGTCGAATCGGACAAGGCGGAACTGCGCCAACGTGACGAAGAGCTTGCGCTCGCCGAAGACAACGCGGCCTTCACCTCGCGCGAGCTGGACCGGTTGCAGAAGCTGAAGCAGGAGCAGGCGGTGTCGGAAAGCGTGCTCGATGCGGCAAGGCACGATCGTGACGTCGCTACAAGGCAGGTGGCGGTGCTGAAGCAGCAGCGTGCCGTACTCCTCGCCAAACTGGCGGGCGACCCCAACCTGCCGCCTGAACAGCATCCAGACTATGTGCAGGCCTTCGCGGAACACGCGGTCGTGTCTGCCGCGGTCGAGCACTGCCGGGTCAAGGCACCATTCGCCGGCATCGCGAGCAAGACGCCGCAAGTCGGCCAGTACGCGACTTCCGGGGCGCCGATCATGAGTATCGTTTCGGACAGCAAGGTCTGGGTCGAAGCCAACCTGAAGGAAACGGACCTGACCAACGTGAGAGTCGGCCAACCGGTGAAACTGCACGTCGACGCCTATCCCGACCGCACGTTCGACGGCGTCGTCGACAGCATCAGCCAGGCAACCGGTTCCGAGTTCTCGATCCTGCCCGCGCAAAACGCCACAGGCAACTGGGTGAAGGTCGTGCAACGCGTACCGTTACGCATCCGGGTCACATCAAGATTCGACGACGCGCCGCTACGCGCGGGTACGAGCACGACAGTGGACATCGATACAAGCGACGTCGCCCCCGCCCTGCGTCTCGGTGACGCGGACTGACACGGGTCATGGCGCAGGGTATTGCGGAACGCGAGGGGATCGGACGGGGGCTGGTGACCCTCTCGATCATGCTCGCAACCATCATGCAGACGATCGACACGACGATCGCCAATGTCGCCCTGCCCCATATGCAGGGCGCTGTCTCGGCGACGCAGGACCAGATCAGCTGGGTGCTGACTTCCTACATCGTCGCCGCGGCGATCATGACGCCACCGACCGGCATCCTGACGAGCCGCCTCGGCCGCAGGAATTTCTTCATTATCGCTATCGCCGGGTTCACGATCTCATCGATGCTTTGTGGCATTGCCGAAAACCTGCCGGAGATGGTCGTCGCTCGCCTGCTGCAGGGAGTATTCGGGGCAGGTCTCGTCCCGCTCTCACAGGCGACCGTACTCGATATGTACCCGCAGGAAAAACACGGGCAAGCCATGGCGATGTGGGGCGTTGGCGTGATGGTCGGCCCTATTCTCGGCCCGACCCTCGGCGGGTACCTGACCGACGTGTATTCGTGGCGCTGGGTGTTCTTTATCAACCTGCCGCTCGGGATCCTTGCCCTGCTTGGCATGATCCTCTTCCTGCCTGATTCGCCGCGCGACAGCGATCGACGGTTCGACTTCACGGGGTTCGCCCTCCTGAGCCTGGGTATCGGATGCCTGCAACTCATGCTCGACCGCGGGCAGTCGCAGGACTGGTTTGAATCGCCCGAGATACTCATCGAACTGGGCATCGCCGTGCTCGGGTTCTACCTGTTCACCGTACACATGTTCACTGTCAAACAACCTTTTATCGAACCGTCACTGTTTCGGGATCGAAACCTTTCCGCGGGACTGGTCCTGGGCTTCGTGATCGGCATTGTCCTGCTGGCGACAATGGCGCTGCTGCCGCCGTTGCTGCAGAACCTCATCGGCTACCCGGTACTCACGACAGGCTACGTCATGGCGCCACGCGGCGCCGGCACCATGGTTGCAATGTTGATCGTGGGCCGCCTCATCAGCTACATCGATCCGCGCAAGATTATCCTGTTCGGCCTCTCCCTGACGGCGATCTCCCTGTACGAGATGTCGAAGTTCAATCTGGAGATCACGCCGTGGGACGTCATTCGAACCGGCGTCATCCAGGGCTTCGGGCTCGGATTCATCTTCATCCCGCTCAGCACGATCACCTTCGCGACGCTCTCGCCGGCGCTACGGACTGAAGGAACCGCGATGTACTCGCTGACACGCAACATCGGCAGCAGCATCGGCATCTCGATCATGATGGCGTTACTGGCGCGTCACACCCAGGCCTACCACTCGATCCTCGGTGAGTTTCTCAATCCGTTCCGGCACGGCATTGCCATACCGCCAAACTGGAGCGGGGACACCATTGCCGGCGCCGTCGCTGCCAACGCCGAACTCACGCGCCAGGCTTCCTCGATCGCCTACCTTGACGACTTCGCGATGATGATGTGGGTGGTGATGGCGGCCATGCCCTTGCTCGTCCTGATGCAGAGACCTCGACCGGTTCTTGCCTGAAATCGACGCGTCTACGCTACACTTGACCCATTGTAGAGAGAAACAAAGATGACCGAAGCGCTATTCAGTGAGTGGACGACGTATCGAAAAGTCGTGGAAAACGATTACATGCATCATCACGACTATTTTGGCGCACTCGCATCGATCATCGACGGGCGGTTTTCAGCGCCGATTCACGTACTCGATATCGGTTGCGGCGATGCGGCGCCGGTGCTCGACTTGCTGGCAACAGCCCTTGTCGCGCGCTACGTTGGCCTCGATGAGTCATCTTCGGCGCTGTCTCTCGCCGGCGAGACGCTCGCGAGCACGGACGTCCCGTTTGAACTCATTGCCGGTTCGATGGAATCCGCCATCGAAGGCGTGACGGGCACATTCGATCTCATCGTGGCGAGCTACTCCCTGCACCACCTCGATGGCGAGCAGAAACAGAAGATGCTGTCTCGCCTGAAGTCGCTGCTCGCGCCGGGTGGAATGATTGCGGTGATCGACGTGTTCCTCGAACCGGGCGAAACCCGGGATCGTTACCAGGTTCGCTGGGAAGAAGATGCGCGAAGCCGGTTCAAGGCGCTTGCGCCGGCGGAGCTCGACGAACTGGTCTCACACATACGTGGCAGCGACTTGCCAGAGACACTCGAAGACTATAGCCGTTGGGCGATGGACGCCGGATTTGAGCAGGTGCGCCAGGTCGCCCGCGGCCCGGCACGGCTGAACCAGTTCATTTCCATCACCTGACTGCCCGATTTCCGTGCAGGGTTGCACGCAAAGCGTGCCGCGGCACCAAATCGGGAATTTTCTAAAGGCATGTGCGAGTCGCTCGCGCATCCGGATTTGCCAACGCGGCGGGAATGTCCGACTATGATTCGGTTCGCACTCGCGACGCGCACCTTTGATAACAGCTCTATTGGGGGGCACTTGATGTTTCGTTCCAACTTCGCCACTACATCACTCATCGTTCTGACCGCACTGACACTGGCCGGTTGCAACTCAGCCAAAGAGGAACCGATGACCCCGGCACGGCAAGTGCACGAGGATGTCATCGTACTCGACACACACCTCGACACACCGGCGCTGCTCATTCGACCGTCATTCGACATCATGGCGAGACACGACCCGGCGCTGGATTACTCCCAGGTCGATTACCCGCGCATGGTCGAAGGCGGACTCGATGGCGGCTTCTGGGCAATCTATACACCCCAGGGTCCCCTGACCACCGACGCCTACCAGGCCGTGCGTGACACTGCCATCCTGCGTGCGGTCGCTATCCACGAGATGGTCGCCTCGCATCCTGATGTGTTCGAACTCGCTACCAGGCCTGAAGACGCCGCAAGGATCGTGGGTGAAGGCAAGCGCATCGTCTACATGAGCATTGAGAACTCCTATCCGCTCGGCGAAGACATATCGCTGCTCAAGACGTTCTACGACCTGGGCGTTCGCATGGTCGGCCCGGTGCACTTTCGCAACAACCAGTTCGGGGACAGTTCTACCGACCCCGACGGACAACAGTGGCACGGTCTCTCGCCGCTGGGCAAGGCACTGGTGGCAAAGGCCAACTCGCTCGGCATGGTCCTCGATGGCTCGCATGCACATGACGACGTCGTACGGCAGATGATCGACCTGTCGAAGACACCCATCATCCTTTCGCACTCCGGGGTCAAGGCGGTCTTCGATCACCCTCGCAACATCGACGACGATTTGTTGCGCAAACTCGCTGACAGTGGCGGCGTTATCCAGATCAACACCTACAGCTCCTACCTGAAAAAGCTCCCGGAGAATCCGGCGCGACGCGAAGCTTTCGTCGAACTCATGAAAGAAGTGGGATCGCCCGACGATTTGTCCGAGGCGGACTATGCGAAGTACATCGAGAAGCGCCGCGAAATTGACGCGAAGTTCCCTCCCGAGCAAGCCGACTTCGAGGACTTCATGGCGCAGCTCATGCACGCGTTGTCCGTCGTGGGGCCGGAGCACGTCGGCATCGGCCCGGACTGGGACGGTGGCGGCGGTGTACACGGTATGGAGGATATCTCCGCACTGCCTCGCGTCACCGAGCGTTTGCTCGCAGCCGGCTATACCGAGGCGGACCTGGAAAACATCTGGAGTGGGAACGTACTACGCCTGCTGGGCACCGCCGAAGCCTATGCGGCATCGATGCGGGCAGGCAAGGAGCACTAAAAAAACACCGGGGAAGGTTTGGCCGCACGCGGCGACCAAACCCTCCCCGACCGATGGACGCTGGCTGCTGAGGGAGACGTCAGCCAGAGCCCAGCGGACCCGGGAAATTACTCCTGGTCGAAGTTGTAACGCACGGTCAGTCCATAGATACGCGGCTCTGTCAGGAAGTAATTCCTGTAGAACCCGGAGGTATCGGAGGTGAGGTACTTGCCCGTGACGTTCTCCGCATCCTGGAGGTTGCGAGCAAAGAGCCTTCCGGACCACTTCCCATCCGTGCTCTCGTAGATCAGTTGCGCGTTGTGCTGGTCCCAGGAGTCGATGTGGTCACCCACGGTGTTGAACTCACGCGCGTAGGATTCGCTCTGCCAGTAGTAATCCCAACGGGCAGTCAAAGAACCCGCGATCGACGGCACGCTCCACGTATAAGCGAAGCCCAGCTTGACGCTGTGATGCGGTGTGTTCGGCAACTCGTTCCCGTCGAGATTCGTCTCGAGCCCATCGGACGTCGTGACGCCGAACGCTTCGAGACACGGACGCGACCAAAGCGCCGGGATACCGTTGTCATACGAAAGATTCGGCAACGGAATCGTGCCGCCCAACCCTGCGCAGCCCGAAATCACGGCAGGCGTAATCTCCGACTGCAGCGCAACGAAGTTGGTCCCGGCTGAAGCGCTCGGGTCGAAGTTCTTCAGGGTGATCCAGTCCGGATTGTCCGCCGTGCGGTTCACCGGATCGATCGACTTGCTGCCGTCGACTTTCGTGTTGATGTACGAGTAGGAGTAGTCGACCTCGAAAC
>JAGRIN010000244.1 GCA_020443245.1 Pseudomonadales bacterium | reverse complement strand
GATGACAATTGTGTCTGAGCTCTCGGCACCGGTCGCGCTCGTTCGGGATGCGGCTGCGTGTCCTCGCTGGGCGGCGCTCTGCAAGGAATCTCGCGTCGTCAGGACGGAGTCTGAAACGGACTTGTACGTTTACAACTACAACGACTTGCCATGGCCGGTTTCCGATCGGGACGCGGTCGCCCACGTTGTCTGGCACCAGGACCCCTCCAACCTTGCGGTCACGATGACTGCAACTGCCGTTCCGGGCATCGTACCCGAAGAGCGCAAGGCGGTTCGGCTGGTGAGCGCGGTGACACGCTGGCGCTTCGAGCCCGTGGGCGAGGGACGGATCCTCATCGTCAGCGAGGCGCACGTAGACCCCGAGGGGCCGATTCCAGCCTGGATCACAAACATGCTCCTGGTCGACTCGCCCCTCAAGACAATGCAAAACATGCGAGAAGAACTCGCGACGGGCGAGTACGACAATGCCCACTTCGACTTTGTCGTTGAACCGGCGCCGTTGAACGCTAGTGTCCAGCGCGACCAATGATCGGTAGCGTCCGGCGATGAATCGCGATCAGTGCAGCGCAGGCGACCCAGACTCCGCACGCCATCATGAACAGCACGCCGCCATCGGTGTGGCCCTCGGCGTCGACGACCCGGTCGACGCCGAGCGGCGTGAACAGGTGGAAGAAGATTGCGCCTGATATCACGCCAATACCGATCAGGGCGCCCCAGGCACGTGTGCGAGGCAGAAGTACGAGGCCGCTCGCCACGAGTTCGACTGACCCCACGGTGACGCCGCCATATTCGCGGAAGGGCCCAGAAGCCGGTGCGAGGAATCCGATACCGGCCATCCAGTCGCCGATGGTATTGAAGATGATGACAGTCTCCTCGGAGCCGGTGAACTTGAAGAACAGCGACTGAAGGAAGACGAACGCGACATAGATCGCGAGCGCCCATGAAATCTTGTTGGTCATCGATTGTCCCCCTCTTGAGCTTTGGTGATGGACGCGCCTGCATGCGAGTTGTTACGGAGCATGGTGCGAATCGCTTCGGCGATTACCGTGTGTTGTTCCCATAACATGAAGTGTCCGGCGTTATCGTCGGCAATGAGCCTTATTTTCGCCGATGACAGCATGCGCTCGGCGTAGGCGACATTCCTGAAGGACACGAGGTGATCCTTCTTGCCGTGAATGATCGTGACTGGCATCCGGATCTCACCAAGGCGTGGCGTGAGCGCTGCGAGTTCATCGCCAAGCGGCATGATCTCCTCGTTTGCCTTCCGGAGATCCCCGGGCACCAGCAGCGAAATGAGTGGCAGTGACGCAAGGCGGTTGTACCAACGCGCACCGCCAAGCTCAGGTGAGATCGAAGATGACACGATGACCATGCCGTTTATCCGTCCGGGATAGTCGACGGCCATGCGATATGCGATGGTGCCCCCCAGGGAGTGGCCGACCAGGAAGACCTCATGGCCATGGGCCATGTCGAGGAATGGCGCCAGCATCTTTGATTGCCTGGCGAGCGATCCTTCGACACCGACATCGGCGGATTCACCGAAGCCGGGCCGGTCCATCGCAACCATGTGGCTCGCCGCCTGTAGTGCGGGGTCGAGCAGGTAAGGTCGGAACGCATGCCAGGAGCCGGGCGTGCCGTGAATGAAGAGCACGAGCGGCGCATCGGGATTGCCGGCCTCAGCGTAGGCAAGTGCGACGTCGCCGCTACGTAACGTGCCGGTGGTGACACCCGGCGCCGGGTCACTGGACGCGTTCTGAGCTGCGATGCGTACGCTTGTCATGATGGCGGCGACCAGCAGTAGGGTAGTGGCAATCGAAGCTTTTGTGCGCGACTTTTTCAGGCATGCTCCCGTAACTTTTTATCAGTCCCTGCGTCCTGTTTGGAACGCAGTTGTAACAGGAAAACATGTCGGAAACAAAAGAGCCAGCAGTCGGGGCACTGGCGGAAGTCAGGTCCGTTATCGAGTCCCTGGACGATAAAAGCTATGTCTCGGACGCGCCGGGAATCGATCCCATGACGATTGGACAGCACGTCCGTCACATACTGGATTTCTATGAGTGCTTCCTGCGCGGTGCTCACGAAGGCGTGATCGACTACGACGACCGGGAGCGGAATCACGACGTCGAGACCGTGCGCACTGTCGCAATTGAAAGGATTGATTCACTCGTCTGTGCCCTGGCGACAGTGACCGGGCGCGAAAGACCGGTATTGGTTCGCCAACAGACCGTCGTGGGCACCGAGGCGGAGCGGTGCCGTACAAGCGTTGAACGTGAGATCGCTTTTCTCGAGAGTCATGCGACACACCATCTCGCCATCGTCTCGATCATCATGCGTCTCATCGGACTCGCGCCGAAACCGGACCTCGGCGTCGCTGCGTCCACGCTGGCCTACCGGAACAGCCGTTGATCACAATTTTGCCGCGGTTTCTCGCGCGCATCGGTTATCTATAGTCGATCCGCTGTATCGCTCGCGAGCGTTTCTGACCTCGACGAGCAAGCATACGCACGGCGTCATGGAGGCAATCGACAAGTCCTCGCTCGCTATCTCGGCAAATAATGTCCCGGGCTACCCGCGGTGTAGTATGCTGCGCGTGAAACCAGCTCGGGAACGGTAGCATGAGCGATCAAGGCCAGAATCAGGAACGCGACGACGTACGACTGGAAGTCGCAATCCAGACGATCAAGGACATTCTCCTGCGCTTCGAGGAGTCCAGCGAGGGCACGCGGACGGTGTATGAGGTACTGGGCTTTGTGGTTTCTGACCTGATTGCGGACGGGCTCTGCCCTGCTTGCCTCAATGAGGCTTTCCAGATGGCATTCACGGAGTCCGGCGCGGACCTCGAGATTCACCTCGACGACAAGACGTCCACGTTCCACTAGACAAGCAAGCACCAGCAAACCGAGGCTGCCCGCTACCAGCCGGAGCATGCTCCTCGCATCCGCAGCATGAGATTGGATTCGGCGGCGCCTCCAGCGGTATCGCGGTGAGCGGTCTCCCGCAGCGCATTCAGTTCGGCGCGAAGTGCGAGACACTGAGCGCGCTTTTGCGCAAAGGCCTGCTGTCGCCGCGTGAGCGATGCCGACATGGCTTCGCGCCTTGATTCATCCCTTGCGCGGTTTGCCGCACCGATCTGTTCGAGGATTTCCTGGTCCGCGTCGGGCACCTTGAGTGGCAATGAGCTGGCGTAACGCGTGTCGACGGGACTGCGTCGCGAATCGTGCGGACAGGGGCGGTCCTGGTAAGTCGAGAACCCGCGCTCGTCGATGCACTTGAACACTTCGGCCAATGCGCCGTGACTCGCGACGATCAGGATTGATGCCAGCAACTGCTTTCCAAGCGACATGGCCTGTCTCCCTGGCTATTGTTATCGAATCCATCGTGGACGAGCCGAAGAAGTCGGCACAGAAGCCAATTGCCTGGGTGCCTGGCGGCAATCTGTATACACGTAGGGCGGCACTTGCGTACACAAGGGTGATAACCTGCCTGACAAACCAGGATGAGAGGGACGACACATGACCGGTGAATGGCGGCGGCTCGCAGGTACGCCTTTCGATACGAGGAAATCTCCGGCGAGCGGCTCGCTGGGCATGGTAGTGACGAATAATCCGCTTGGCAGTGCGGCGGGTGCGGAAATGCTGGCCGCCGGCGGCAACGCGATCGATGCGGCGGTCGCCTCGCTGTTTGCGCTGACCGTCGTCGAACCGATGATGGTCGGCATCTTCGGTGCGGGGATGTCTACGATCCGGCGGGGCGACGGCACGCATCACTTCATCAACAATTATACGACGGCGCCCGCAGCGGCCACGCCGACGATGTACGAGACGGTCTCGAACACCTGGCCGGACTACCAGGTCGTCAAGGATCGCCTGAACGATGTCGGCGTTCTGGCTACCGGCGTTCCCGGTTCGCTGATGGGTTGGTGCGAGACGCTGGCCGAACACGGCACGTTCTCGCTTGACGATGTGCTGCAGCCGGCGATTCGCTATGCGGCGCGTGGATTTCGCGCCACGCGTTACCTTTGCGAAATCATCGCCAAATACCAGAATGACCTGGCGCGATTTCCGGAGACGGCAAAAACGTGGATGCCGGGCGGCAAGCCGCTTGTTGCCGGCGAGCTGGTCGTGCAGGGCGACTATGCGCGCACCCTGGAACTGGTTGCTCGCGAAGGTCCGTCTGCGCTTTATGGCGGCGAACTGGGCCGCGTTGCCGTCGACTATATACAAAAGGCAGGCGGCATCATCACGCTGGACGATCTCGCCGGGTATTCGACGCGACACTATGATGTCGTCAGGGGAACCTATCGCGGCTACGATATCATCGGCCCGCCGCCACCGACGGCAGGCGGCGTTCACGTGATCGAGATGTTGAACATCCTGGAGGATTTTGATGTGGCGTCGCTCGGGTTCGGCACCACGGCAGGACTGCACCTGTTGATTGAAGTCCTGAAGATCGGCTTTGAGGACCGTCGTCGGTTCACGGGCGATCCGGAGTTTGTGGACGTACCGGTTGAGGCGCTCACCAGCAAGGCGTGGGCAGCCACGCGCCGCGAGGAAATCGATCTCTCACGCGCGCGAGTTGTCGCAACTGAGTACTCGCACGAGTCTCCGAGCACGACGCATATGGCGGCGGCTGACCGAGAAGGGAATGTCATCGCGGCGACCCATACAATACATAGCGCGTTCGGCAGCAAGGCGACCGTACCGGGGACCGGGATGCTGCTCAACAATACGATGAACATATTCGACCCGCATCCCGGCATGGCCAACTCGATTGCGCCCGGCAAACGCGTCACAAGCAGTATGTCTCCGATCATCGTCGAGAAGTCAGGTAAACCCGTTTTTTGTGTCGGTCTCGTCGGGGGCCTGCGGATCTTCCCCTCTGCTTTCCAGGCTATCGTCAACTTCATTGATCACGGCATGTCCGTGCAGGAGGCGGTCGAGGCACCACGGGTCTGGACACTGGGCGATGTCGTCGAGCTCGAACCGGCGTTTCCCGAAGAGGTCAGGGCAGGCCTCGCCGGGCTGGGTCACAGGCTCCAGGCGGAGCGCGTGATCGGTGGCGGTATGGGTATGATCTCCTTTGGAGACGCCGCGATGACGGGCGCGTCGTGCTGGCGCGCTGATGGCACCCCCATGGGCCTGGGCGGCGGCATGGCCGCCGCTGGCATTCGCTTCTCTGTGTAGCGACTTTCGATGGCGCAAAGGGCGCCTGCGCGCCCTTCAATGTCGAACGAATTGCTTCAGAACTGGTTCATCGTGTTTTCCTTGCCGCCTGCCAACAGGGCGTTTTCACCGGCAAAGTATTC
>JAGRIN010000243.1 GCA_020443245.1 Pseudomonadales bacterium | reverse complement strand
GGCCAGATGAATTCGCCACGCGGGCCGAGCGTCTCGGTGCTTGCAGCGTTGTGGCGCGAGTCGATCACTTCCTCGGACAGGGCAATGGTCTCGGCGCCGCCCGACTGCGCAAGGATCTGGTACTCGCATGCGCGTTCAAGCCGGAAGATGGATTGCCATGCGCCGCCGGCGTTCGGTCCGCACGCGAGCGTACCGTGGTTGCGCAATATCATTGCGTTCTTGTCCCCGAGATCCCGGACAAGTCGTTCTCGCTCGGCAAGGTTGGTCGCCACCCCCTCGTAATCATGGTAGGCGAGTCCGCCAGTCACGGCGATCGCCGTCTGGTTCATTGGCAGAAGGCCCTGCTTCTGGCATGACACCGCGATGCCGTAGTTCGTGTGCAGGTGGATCACGTACATGGCGTCCGGACGACTCATGTGGACTGCGCTGTGAATCGTGAACCCGGCCTTGTTGTAGTGGTACTCGCTTTTCGTGAGCTGGTTGCCGTCGAGGTCGACGGTGAGCAGGCTGCTCGCGGTAATTTCCTCGAACAACATGCCATAGGGATTGAGCAGGAATCGATGTTCCGGGCCAGGAATCCTTGCGGAGATGTGGGTCCCGACGAGATCGTCCCAACCGTGTAGTGCGACGAGCCGGTAGAGGGCCGCGACGTTCACTCGGGCCTCGGCCTCGGCATTCGACATCCGGGATGTGGCTTCAGTGACTGACATGGCGCGGCTCCCTTCTGGTGGTCGGCTCATGGTTGCACAGGGGGGGACGCATTGCCAACCGTGCAGCGGCTCCCCCCATATGGGGGTAACCGGGTCCGAAGCCGCTACCTGATAATGCCGCGACACCCGAACCCGATGGGCCAAGTACTATGCGCAAGCACGTTAAACTCCTTCTGGTCATGTCCCTTGCCTGGTGGCTCGCTGGCTGCGACTCCGATGACCATCCGCGGCTGACACCCACGCCCCAGCCGGTCCCGATACAGCAAGTCAGCATCGGCGCGTCGCTCGGGCTCATCAAAAATGCCGATGTTTCGATTCAGAAGCCCGATGGCACTGAACTCGACGGGGCCACGGGCACGCTGGGTGCCGACGGCAGTGTGGCGATCTCGTTCGACGGAACCTACGGTGGTCCGATTGTCGTTGTCGTGACCGGTAACGATTCGGCGACGTATTTCGATGAAGCGACCGGCACTGAACTGGCGTTTCCGGCCGGCCGAACGATTCGTGCCTATGCGCCGGCGCCGCAGGCGAATGTGGGCGTGACGATCCTGACTGAATTAGCCGCGCAAATTGCCGCGACGCTGGGCGCGGATGCAACCGCAGACGATATTACGATGGTGAACGAAGCCATTCGCGCAGCGTTTGCGCCGGACGTTGATGACCTGTTGTCCGTGCCGACGCTGGTCAGTGCCGACAATATGAACCAATCCCTGGCCGCTGATGCGGCAGGCAGGTACGCGCTCCGGCTGGCGGCGCTTGCAGGCATCGCGACGGGCCGGCAGGCTCCTGCGCTGGGTATCCTGGACCAACTGACCGCGGACCTCTCGGATGGTGCGCTGGATGGCATGGACACGAACGGGCCGATCGCTGGTCTCGACTATACCGGCAACGATTTTGCGAGTGCGTTCAACGCTGCCGTGCAGTCCGCCGCGGCAACCCTGGCGGGCGCGGACCTCATGGCAGACGCAGGCAATGTTGGTTTCGGGAATGCGAGCAATGTGCTGCAGGCCCTTGCAGATGGTGGTGTACCTTTGCCCGATGAAGTCATTGCGCGGATTGGCGCAGGTTCGGGCTCGGGAAGCAATGACGGCAGCGGTTCCGGCGGCGATAGTTCCGGCGGCAGTAGTTCCGGTGGCGACGGCACGGGGTCCGGAAGCAGTGCCGATTCAATCTGCGTGGTCGGAGGCTCGGCATCGCCCGCAACGATTCCGGGGTCATTCACCACTTCGCCCTATGACCTCACGTTCGGTTCGGTGCAACCGAACTCGCCTTATGCCGAAGGCGACATGCGGTCTTTCTCGTTCGCGGCGAACGGCGATCTGTTGATCGATAACGTGGTGGTCGCGAGCGACCCCGTGCTCTGCGGAGGCAACGGTCACGAGGCGTTGTGGAAGGACGAGGCGAGTGGGCTTATCTACGCCATGTCGTCGTTGCTCACGGGTTTCAACGAAGTGAACGTCGGTGCGAGCGACGGTACCTACTACGGCCAGTTCCGTATTCCCGACATGTCCTCCGGCCCGCCCGCTGAACTGACTGCTCTCGCGGGGATGTATTCGGCGGTGGTGATCACGTCCTGTTCCGGATCGAATTGCCCGAATACGACGCCGGTGGGCGATTCGGTCAGCGTCGTGATCGGCAATGACGGTAGTGTGATGTTCGGTGACAGGATGCTCTCCTCCGAGGTGGATGGCGCCTTGTTCCAGGACTTCACCAACAATTCTGTCGAGCCGCGTTACGAGCTCTACAACCCGACCGACACGCAGGGTGAGAGTTACAGAGCCCTCATCTACGTCGAGGATGGAGCGCCGGTCGCGTTTGGTCTCAAGCACGGTTCGCCGTGCGGGGGCGGCTGCGTATCCACCAAACAACTCTACACGGAGATCGCGACACTGCCCGCGGAAGTCGAGAGTTTCTTCGACGATCTCATTGCGGCAACCGCCATGCCGGTCACCATGACGGTGGTGATGGACGATCCGACCTACAGTGGCGCAACCGGTACGCAAACGAACACGCCCTTTGGTGCGTCGGCGATGTGCCGAAGCTTCGACATTACCGCCGCGCGTGACTATGGCTCGTCCAACGACCGGCCACGTTTCGTGGTTTATTCATCTCTCGGCAATATTCTCGACTATCGTCGCAGGACCTCCCGTTACAGGCTGGATACCGTGAGTGGTGACCAGACGCTCAGCTACAACGGCGGGCAGTTCACGCTCCGCGGGGATAACTACATCGATTTCGAGGAAGGCTTCCTTGGCACCGACACGCTCTTTGTGTCCACCGTCCGGGACAGGGCGACGAGCGACCCCGCCGAAATTGCGACGGCCTGCGCCGATTATCATCGGGTTGAAGGCCAGGTTAATGTGGATACCGGCGCTGCGGTCGTGACGATTGGACTGAAAGATACGGTGTCGGGCACGACGCTGGATACCCGGTCGGACCAGGTGCAGTCGGGTACGCCTTTCGACTTCAGTTTCGTGGCGGCCAAGGACCTGCAGTTTGAGGTTGTGATTGTTGGCAAGTCACCGAGTTCGGTCACCTGCACAGTGATGAACGGTACCGGGACCGTCGGAGACACCGATGTCAACAACGTCATGGTGAATTGCGTCCAGTAAGGCGTCACGGGCGCATCGGCCCTCCCGTCCGCGAGGACAGGGGGGCTTTTTTTTGGCGACTCGAAACGATGTACACTACGCCCCCATGAGTGTGACCTACGGAAGCCTGGTATTGGGCGGAGACGCCCGCAACGCGGAGTCCCTTGGCTGTTTTGTTGCCTGGCTTGTCTGCAATCGCCTGCTTTCCGACTACCTGGAGCGTGTCCAGGCGCCTGCGATTGCGCGCGTGCGGATGCATGACTACTCGGGGCCAGCGTTTCTCAGCACGGCGCTGAACGGAGAATTGACCTCGGATCACCTGAATGAGGAAGGTGCGCGATTCACGGAGCACTATCTGCTTTCCGGTGCGTTTGAACGCGACTACGCGAGGGTCGAATACTCTGGCGAGAACGAATGGACGCGATTCGGGGAAGTCTCACCGCTCGTCACCCAGGCATGGCGCGAATGGAAAGGCTCTGGTCCTGGCCCGGTCAAACGCGCTGTCGCGAAGGTCATTCAGTTTCCCGGTCGCGCAAGGTCCTGACGGGATCTCAACCGAAAATTTTCCACGCGAGCCCATACGAAGCCAGCAACACCACGGCGGAAGCCGCTATCGATATCAGCGCGCCGACGATGGCAGTGGGCCAGAACGACGCGTCCTCTCGCTTGCGAAACGCCTGGGTGAAGATGATCGTTGAGAAGATCACGCCGCCAAAGCCGAGAAACACGACCCCGACAATTGCCGCTGCGGCCATTTGCAGTGCAAGTGTGAATGGAAACCAGACCGCAGGCCTTCTTAACACGCCGTAGAGAAAGCCCAGCGTCCAGAAGCAGGCGACCCCGATGCCCAGGACGCAAAGGAAGAAGGCGCCGAGCGAGAAAACATCATCGAGGTCCATGCGGGTTTTGCCGTCGAGCAATTCCTGTCGACTATAGCTGCGGAACACGTCTCGCGACAATGACATGGCGGTCGACGGTCCAGTGAGGTCGATGTGCCGCCCTCCCTGGCGGTCCACGCCGATCCATCGAAACGCATGATAGGCATGCGCCGTGAGGTTCCTGTAGCAGACATTCGATCGAAGCAGTGTGAGACTTCGGCCACAGGACCGTAGATCGATGCCATCGCGCGCTTACTCGTGGAGCGATGGCTACTTTGAGGTTTGCAGCGCGCGGGCGAGCCGGCTTATGGCGTTATGCCGCGGCGTCGTTGGACTCGATGAATCGCTCGAGGCTGTCCGGATACTCCGGGGGCATATAACCCGCAACGATCGCGGTGAGGTGCGATTTGCCGGGCAGGATCACATTGGTGAAGTCGCGCGCCTCGCGCCAGAGGCGAAAGGTCTTGGCCCACGGCGAGTCGAATTCGCCGTTGATGGCAAGCATCGGTACCTCGATCCTGGAGAGGTCGATATCCAGCGGCCGAATCGTGAGTCGACGTGCGGGCGGAGGATTTTTCTTCGCCTCCAGGATTGCAGCGTCGACACGTTTCTCCGCTTCCTCTCGGCTCATCCCGTTGTCCATCGCGCTGGATACACGCAGGTTCCTTGAGCATGTGTCTTCTTCAGGGTCACGGCCTTGCTTGTCCTTCGGCACCTGCTTTTGCCAGGCCTCGTCCTCCTCGCGGATGCCGGAACCACCAAAACTGGCCGTGATGAAACGATCCGGGGCCTCGGCCAGGATGCGAGATGTGATCATGCCTCCCATCGAATAGCCGTGAATATGGGCCTTGTCGATGCCGAGGTGATCCATCAGTTCGATCACGTCCTGGTGGTTACCGGGGCCGCCTCGTTCCGGCTTGTCGCTCCTGCCGTGATTGCGACAGTCGAGGGCGACAACGCGGTGTTTTGCAGCAAGCCGCTGCGCGATGCCGTTGGTGAACCAGTTGCCGTGCGCGTTCCCGGTGTAGCCGTGTATGAGCACAACCCATGAACCGGTGTCGCCCAGGGTGAGGTAGTGGATGCGTGTGCCGTCCGATGTGTTGAAGTCGTGTTGCCCGGGTTTCATGGTTCTCCCTCCTTAATATCTCCGGACCCTCA
>JAGRIN010000242.1 GCA_020443245.1 Pseudomonadales bacterium | reverse complement strand
CATCTCCCGACAAGCATCCTGACCAGGTACGGCATACGGGTCGAGCGCGACTATCGCGAGATCCTGCGACTACCGTCCCTGAAGACTTATCAACCAGAGCACTATGAGCAAATCCTCCTGGCACCCATCCCCTCATCGTCTGCCGAGGAAGAATGTCGAGCGCATCGGGCCTATCCGCAGGCCGCTTCCCGCGCTGGCCAGACGTCGGCCGACCAGCGCCTAGAGAATGGGACCCCTTGACATGCACACGGTCGCCATCATCCAGCCGAGTTACATTCCATGGCGGGGCCAATTCGACTTCATCCACGAAGTCGACTGTTTCGTCTTCCTCGACGACGTGCAGTACACCGTCCGCGACTGGCGCAATCGCAACCGTATCAAGATGCCCGACGGCAGCACCCGGTGGCTGACGATCCCCACGCTGGGTGGTCGGCAGCAACTGATCATGGACGTACGTATCGACCATTCACGCAAGTGGGCGAAGCAACACCTCGAAGCGCTTCGCCACAGCTACGTGAGAGCGCCGCACTTCAAGCGCTACTTCGCGGAACTGGAGGAGTTCTATCTTGGCCGGCAATGCGAGCTGTTGGTCGATTTCACGATCCCGCTCACCGAGCTACTCGCCGGCTGGCTCGGTCTCGCGCCGCGCTTTCGCCGCGCGTCCGAGTTCCGGGTCGAAGGCGTCAAGGATGCCCGCCTGATCGCGATAGCCGCGCAGCTGAACGCCCAGGAATACCTGTCAGGTCCGACGGCGCAAGACTACCTGCAACCCGCCCTGTGGGAAGAGGCGGGCATCGGTTTGCGCATCAAGGACTATTCGGGATACCCGGAGTATCCGCAGATCGCTACGCCGTTCGAACCCCACGTCACATTGCTCGACCTGGTGTTCATGGTCGGGGATGCAGCGCCAGAATACATCTGGGGGTCGCGTAGGCACCGCGACTGAAGCATTCGTCACCGCTGCGGCAGTTCTCGCGACTTGCGTAGCTCGACGACCTTCAGGTTGCTGCCCAGGTCGCGGGGGACGAGCGCCGCGGCGTTCACGAAGACATTGTCGCCGATACGCACGTCCGTCGTGATGGTGCAGTTCATTCCGAAGAAACAATCCTGTCCGATCGATACCCGACTGCCGGTACAGGTTCCGGATGAGAAATAGTTGTTGTGCCCGACCGTGGTACCCGCGCCGAGTCGAACACCGATGTCGACGAAACAGGCCATCCCGAGTGTGACCTGCTGATCGACGACCGCGCCACCCAGAATGATCGCACCGGCGCCGATCTCCGTTCCCGGTTCCACGATGGCCTGAGGGTGCACGACAGATAGCAAGCCGTATCCGGCATCGACAACCCGGTCGAGCGCGGCATGTCTCGCGGTCATGGATGAATATCCGACCGCGAAAACAACCCCGGCAGCATGCGGACCGAGGCGCGCGTCATCGCGGGCGCACTCGAGAGGCCCAAGCGTCTGCAGACCGCCGAGCACCTCTTCGCCTGGTGCCCGTACATCGTCGACGAACCCCAGGATCTCGATGCTGTCCCCGTAGTATGCCCACAGGTGATGGAGGACTTGTCGGCCCAGGTGGCCCGCGCCGTAAACGAACGCTTTACGCATCGCGTTCTAGCCGTGTTCTCGAAGGTAGTCGAGGATCGCCTGCGGCGAGGAATACAGTTCGACAATGTCCTCGGCATCGATATTGACGCCGAATGCCTCTTCGAGCTCGAAGATCAACTCGACGTGTCGTAACGAATCCCATTCCGGGAGTTCGTCGCGAGTGTAGCTGCCGGGGTCCACTGGGCGCTTGAGCACGCGACTGAACAGTTTCCAGAACACCTCGTCCGGGTTCGCTGGTGAGCGCTCTGTGTCGATGGTCATGAATCGAACTACCTCGCCAAAACGGTCTACATGAGTTTGAACAGCGTCGCGAATCCCGCGACGCGGCCATTGATGGTGTTCATGTCCAGTTCGACATTCGGATCGATGTCCTCGACCCCGTGCACGGTGCGCCCGTCGTAGAGGATGATGTCGCCCGGAATTGCATAGTCATCGAGGCAGATGCGCTGCTCGCCGACGTCCACGAAACCGCCGCCGACGTGAAAATGCTTGCCTTTCTCGGTCATCGTGAGGACCGCCTGGTAGAACCGGGTCGAACGCTCCTCGGCAATATCCTTCGCCACATAGTCGGTATGGCGACGGAAGAATCCGCCGCCCGCCGGATATTGGTGGAAGCGTGCGGCGGTCCACAGGCCATTGGCCTCGATCTTGTCCAGCGCAAAATCGATCGGCATGCCAGCCAGGTGGTTGCGGACCTGGGCAAGTCGCGTGAAAGCGAAACGCATACCGTATATGTCCGGTTCCCAGATCGGATTGTAGAAAGCCCGGAAGAACCGGGCATCATCGTGATTTGCCGTGCGCGACTCACCACCGATGTTGAGTTTCTGAAAATTCGTGCGGACCGCTTCTGCCTTCTGACCGACCGCGGGGTGATCCAACGCGGGGTCGAACACCCGCTTGATGGTTGCGAGCGCGTCGAGCATCTCGCCCGGTTGTACGATTCCGCGGATGCAAGCCCACGTATCGCGTTCCATGACCTCCCCGAGTTCCTCGAGAGGAATGTCCTCCGGGTGTTTGACTTGGAACAGGTTGTCGGTGAATACGGTGCTCATCCTGAAATCGCTCCTCGTGTGAGCCGCGCTAGCGGCCTTGATCGACGCGACGGCCCAGGCCCAGATAGTCCAATACGGGCTGCGGCCATTGGGAGAGCCGTTCACCGTGCTGGCAATACAGCGCGTAGGTCAGTCGCTCCATACCGACGCCAATACAGCCGGAAAACGCCGTCGCACCAGTCAATGTCTCGATGTTGAACGCCTTGCCGAAGAAATCGCGGTGAAAATTGATCGAGCCGACTGCGATGTCGCGGTCCAGGTGGGGAATGCGCGCGAGCAACTCGTACTTCAGCCGATGCGCGTTCTGGAAGACCGACTTCATCACCGCGTCATTCGAGAAAAATGGGTCGTTGGCCGTTTCGATCTTGGCATCGAGTTGCAGGCTGGTGAGAAACGTCGAGAGACGCTCGATCAGCACCTGGCGCGCTTCCAGCACGAACTGTTCGTCGCCGACGAACATGATGTCGCGGACGGAAAAGCAGGTCAGACGGTCCAAGCCACCGAAACCGGATCGCTCGTTCCTGAACACCTTGTTGTAGCAGGTGTAGTACGCGTTCTGCAGCTCGGACGTATTCTCGAGGCCGTAGTAGCAGCAATCGCAAACTGCCGGTTCCAATCCGTACTCGGCGGGCGCCATCATCTGGTCCATGGCGACGGTCTCGAACTCCGCGTCCTTCCCGTAGGTGTCGGCGAATCGCTTGCGGGTGTCGAAGTCATCCTTGACCGGTGCACACAGGATCACCTGGTGCGGGAACTCGTGGAAATAATCGATCTGCTTGAAAAGGCGCACCGGCCAGACCGCTGGATATTCCTGTTCGATCGCGTCGACTTCATCGGCCATTGCCCTAACCCGGCCATTGATTGCCTTGAATACCTCGAGGAAACCGCCTTGGAGTGTGAAAAAGCCAGGATGGACCTGGATGACCTCGCGGGTGCTCTCGAGGTAAGGCTGGGGGTCGCGCTCGAACTGGGGCGTGGCTGCGTTGTGAAACAGCAGGTCCTTGTTCAGGCTGCGCGCGATGTATACGAGGCGCTTGACCATGCCCACGATGGCGGCATCGTCCTGTTGGCCAGCGTGCTGGACGTTGATGGCGTCTGCATGGAATTCGACACGCGCGCCGGGCAGGCTCGTCTGCAACATCTGGGTCAGGAATTCGCGCTGCTCGTTAGCGAGCGTTTGCGCCGTGGAACAAGTCGTCTCTTTCATTGCGTGATGTCCTGTATCGACGCCCGCCCGTTGGACGAGACGCCGGCCTTCGAGCCTATCGAGATCTTGTCCACGACGTACAGCGGGCGGCCCTTGGCCTGGTTGTAGACACGCCCCAGGTAGATGCCGAGGACGCCTTGATTCAGCAATATCAGGCCGCCGAGAAATGACGTCGCGGTGATGGTACTGAGCCACCCCGACACGGGAGAGCCGCCGACGATGAAGTAGCCGAGGAGCAAGTAGGCTCCGTAGAGCCCGGATAGTAACGACAGCGCGAAACCAAGCCCGATGGAGATGTACAACGGTCGGTTCGAAAACGAGATCAAGCCGTCCATCGCCATCCGCAGGAGGCGTCGCAAGTTGTAGCTCGATTCCCCCTCGAATCGCGCGGCGTGCTGAACGTCGAGGTAGCCGGTGTGGAAACCTAGCCATTCGACCAGCCCGGCGAACATACGATAGGACTCACGCATGTCACAAAGGCCGTCGACCACGGGCCGGCTCATGATGCGGAACGAGCCGACCGCACTATCCGTCTTCAACCCCGACAACAGACTGAACACCTTGAAAAAAAGCTTCGAGGTAACGCGCTTCCACCACTTGTGTTTACGGGCGATACGTCGCGCGACGACGATGTCGTAGCCTTCCTGGGCCTTGGCCAGCAGGCGGGGGATCTCTTCGGGGGCATCCTGCAGATCACAATCCATCACGACGGTCCACTGGCCGTGCGCGAAATCGAAACCTGCCGTCATCGCGTAGTGCTGGCCGAAGTTTCGACTCAACTTGATCGCAGTCACGTGGTGATAGCGGGCCACCATGTCCTCCAACACGGACCACGAAGCGTCGGGACTCCCATCGCAAACCAGAATGATTTCGTAGGAATCCGTGATCGCGGACAGCACCTGGTCGAGGCGCTCGCAAAGGACGGGAAGTATCTTTTCCGCCATGTACACCGGGCTGACAACGCTCAGGAACGGTGCCTCGTCGGACGAACGACTGTCGCCACACGCGCTGCCCAGCGGCAGGCGGTTGGTTCGCGACAACGCGGTTTGTCGCCGCAGATCAGACATTTCCGGCTGCCTCCGCCCGTCCGTATTGCAGATAAGCGAGTCCGGAGCCCAGCAGGATCACGGCCATCACCGCCCGCATCAACATCTGCAACTCCGCGCCTTCCGCGACGCCTACCGAATTGAAGAGGAATTCCGCCGCGCCGTCGGCTATTCCCAGGCCCATCGGGGTCAGCGGCAGTGTACGGACGATCGTCAACATGCAGCAAATTGCAACGAGCGCCAGGAATCCCGTTCGTCCACCGAGCAACATGAGCGCGAACCACCACGCCAGCGCGCTCGCCAAGTGGCTGACGATTGCAAGGAGCGTCGAGGTGAGTAGTGCGGACTTGTTGGAATTGTAGGCGGCAAAAGCCGACAGTGCCTCGCTGAGCCGCCTGATGCGGTGAAGCGGCTGGCCAATGC
>JAGRIN010000241.1 GCA_020443245.1 Pseudomonadales bacterium | reverse complement strand
TTCCACCACCGGCTTCGCGGCCAGCGCCTGCCCGTGTGGGTGCGCCAGCCACTCATCGGCGCTCCTCACCATCGCGCCACAGGCGCGTGCCTCGGCAATCGCATTCTCCAGGTCCAGCGCATCCCACTTCATCAGTGCTGAACGAACAGACTCGAGCTCGAATTCGCAATCGAGCACGCGCAGGATACGTTCGGCAAGATGGGGCAATCTCATGTGCGGCAGGAAAAATCGCCCGTCCCGGGTCGGATGCGGAGTGGAGATACGCTGACGCCCAAGCTGCGCCGCAAATCCGCGCTGGTCCTCGTCGCCTTCTACGCGCATGTAGTTGTAGCTGCGCAGCGCCGCTGCCGCGTGGCTCGCCTTCACGGACAGGTCCTGGCGCTTGCCCGTACGCATCTCCCACAGGTCGTTCACCGCAACGCCAATCGCCGCCATGACCGCCGCGCCGGTCTCACCCAGCTTGAACCGGGTCGAAAGGATTGGGTCCCGCCCCGATATCTCGATTGCTTCAGCGGGGGTGCCCTGCCCACGGACCGACATCAGCTCATCGAATGCATTGCCCACACCTGATCCTCCTTCTCTCTGGCTACAAATCATGCAGTGCCCCCGGCCAGATTGCACGTGCAATCGCTCTCGGGCCAATCTCGCTGCAACCCTGGACCTGGCTGCCTTGCCGAGGCCGCGATATTGGCCTAAGGTTTCCAGACCCGAGACAGCGTCACTCATCCACCGTCAGAGGAATGCGCCATGTCGCTCCTTGCACGTATGAGATTGCGTTACACGGTTCCTCTCCTGTGTCTTCTGACGCTGTCGGCCTGTGACAGCGACCGAGCGCCAGCATCGACAGCAATGCCACTGCCCGATACGGTGACCCTCAGCGGTATGCTATCGAGCCAGGTGCCATCGGTGACGACAAGTTCGCCACGCTCCCTGACCCTTTCGGAAGCAGTATCGCCGGCACCACCCGCGACGCCTGTCACGGAGTGGACGGGTGCGACAGTCGAAGTCATCGACAGTTCCGGAAATGTCGTCGCCACCACATCGGCGAACGGTGACGGCAGCTTCTCCCTGACTGTGCCGGGAGGCCCAGCCTATTTCCTGCGCGCCAGTATCGGCAACCTCGTGCTGCGCGCGTACGCACCTGCGTCAAGCGCGGGTCAGATCGTCGACATCAATCCAAGGTCCACCGCCATCGTCGAAATGTTGGGCGCGACGGCTGGCATCGGGAATCTCGGCGACCCGGGTGTCGATACCACGGGTTCTCTCCCGACGGACATTAGTGCAACGATTGCCGGAATCGAGTCCAATGGTCGGCTTGCCGACGTCATCGACGCCATCGAGACCTCGATTGGCAGTTTCGACGCGACTGCTTCTGAGGCGCTTGATCGATCCGCAATTGTTGCGGCCGCCGGCAACGCGATTCGATTAACCAACGTGGTGAACATATCGTCGTATGGCCCCGGCACCGTGACGCCATCTGGCGCCGTGGTCGTCGAGGATGGGGCAGACCTTGTCATAACGTGGGAGCCCGGTCCGTGCCAGCGTACATACGTCGAATTTTCTCCCCCATTCGGCGCCACTGTTTCAGGAAATTCAGGCATGATCGAAAACGTCCGGACTTCGGTGTTTGTTGACGTGACCTTCAGCACGGCGAGCTACCAGGTGCTGGTGGATTACAATCATGATGAGGGAAGCGTGACGCCAAATGATAACCGGTACTACGAGTGCGGAACTGGCTACACTTTCGCGATTTCTCCGAACCCAGGCTTCGACATCGAGAATGTCGAAATCGACGGCATCTCCCAGGGACCGATTTCTTCTTACGTCTTCACTGCGCTGACGGAAGTCGTCAATCACACGCTTCACGCAACCTTCGTGGCGGAAGGCACGACCTGGAACGATGACTGGAACGGCTCGAGCGAAGTAGACCTTCAGCCGCCCTCCCCTCCCGGTGACGGCGACAGTTACAGCGCCACGCTCAGCGGCAGCGGGCGCTTTGTCGGCCTCACGTCCGATGCGACCAACTTCGTACAATCTGACGACAACAATCAACGCGATGTGTACATCGTTGATTCGAAAGAAGGTACCGTCACGAAAGTGACTGTCAACGCAGGGAGCAGCAACGACCCGTTCAGCGGTATCAACGGCAGCCAACTGATTCGATCGAGCAGCAACGGCCGATACTGGGTTTTCAATTCCTCCGATGCTCCACTTGCGACACAAGACCAGCCCGCCGACACCAATGCAGTCGATGACGTGTTCTACTACGACGCCCTGACCCAAAGAACCCTTCGCGCCAGTCTGCCCAACCTGGACGACCAGATGTCACTTGGCGTCGAAGCCGACAAAGCGAGCTACGAACACGACATCAGCGGTGATGGTCAGGTTGTGGGTTTCAATTCGTCCGCCACGAACCTCGTAGTCGGCGATACCAACAACCAGGTCGATGTTTTCCTCCAGAAGCCCGCCACTGGTGAAGTGACTCGCGTCAGCGTTCCGAACCTCCCGGACGAGGGTACCCTGGGCACAGAGGGCAACGCCGGCAGCTTCTATGGCGTCGAACTGAACGAGGACGGAACCATCGTGGCATTCTTCTCATTTGCTACCAACCTCGTGATTGGCGACACGAACGGTGAACGGGACCTCTTCGTCCACAACACCCTTGACGGTACGACGACGCGGGTCAACGTGCCCAACCTGGCAGATCAGGGCACGCTCGGCACGGAAGCGAACGGATCGACATTCCACGCGGCGATGTCGGCAGACGGCAACATCGTCGCATTCCAGTCGTCGGCCACTAACCTCGTTGTGGACGACAACAATACCAGCTGTGATCCGCTCGCCAATGGTGTGTTTACTACGAATTGTCCCGACATCTTTATTCATAATCTTGCAACGAGAGAAACGACGAGGGTCAGCGTCGCCTCAGACGGTGCAGAGAGCAATGGCGCCTGTTATTCACCGTCAATCAGCGCGGACGGGCGCTATGTCGCCTTCGAATGCGATGCTTCAAATCTGGTCGCGGGGGACACGAGGGCGTGCGCCGGCAGCGTCGGCGTGGTCGACGGCAACTGTTCGGACATCTTTGTACACGACCGTGCAAGCGGTACGACCACGCGGGTCAGCGCAGGCATCGGCGGAACAGAAGCCAATGAGGCCAGCTTTGGGGCCGCGATCAGTGATGACGGACGATACATCGCATTCGAATCAGACGCGAGCAACCTCGTCAACGAAGATGCCAACGGCCACCGGGACGTGTTTCGCGCGCCAAACCCGCTTTTCGAAGACTGAATTCACACGCGAGTCTGCGCCTCTCGCCAGTTTCCATCCCTGCTAGACTTCGCCTTCCAATCATTGTGGAAACCTCATGGACATCTACCACATCTGGTGCGACCTGAAGAGTGGCGAGAGCGACATCGCGTTCGCGGATGCCGTCGGCACCTACCTCGACGGACTCGTCAGCGACGGCAGGCTCGAACGCTGGCGCCTGACACGGCGCAAGCTCGGGCTGGGCAACGGCGCCGGCGAGTTCCACATCATGCTGGAGTTCACGGGCCTTGCGCAGCTCGATGAAGCCTTTACGCGTGTTGCGTCACGTACTGACCCCGTCGAAAGCTTTCATCACGCCGTCAATTCAAAGGTCGCCAATGTGAGCTTTTCGCTGTATCGGGATTTTCCTGATCCGGTGCGTGAGCGCGGCAGCGAGAAATTTTGACGAGGGAGCGAACCACGAAGTAAAGAAGTGAGGGGCCGCCGGAGCTGGCTCGCTCGCATTCGGGCCAGGAAGATGCCTGAACCTTGATCACCCTCCTATTATACCGGCGATACAGCAGCGCAAACAGACTGGTAATGGCGCCAGCGACGCGGAAAATGGCCTTGGCCACCCACGCTGGAGATCCCCATGACCGATCACAAAGCGCTACAGGAGCAGTCCGACCGATTCGAGAAGATCGCTGAAGAACTCAACGTTGCCGCGGACCATGCGCGCATCACGGCCAAGCATTATCGCAACGCAGAGGTTGCCCGTGCTGGTGCACACGCATTCGCACTCCAGGGTCACGTCTCCAATGCACGAGAACTCTTTCACGCGAGCGCCCGGTTGCACGCGTCGAAAGCGAGAACCGAAGGCGCGCCTGATACCTAAACGGGGTCCAGCACCACGACCGGGATCTGGCGCTGCGTTCGCTCCTGGTATTGCGTGTAGGGCGCGTAGACGTCCACCAGTTCATCCCAGAGCTTCTCGCGCTCCGCGCCCTCGGCGTCCCGCGCCCTGACCTTGAACCGGTCCTTGCCAACCCGAATCTCACAATCGGGATTGGCCTTCAGGTTCAGGTACCAGGAGGGGTGCGCGGGGGCACCACCTTTCGAGGCGATGATGACGAACGCGTCGCCGACCTTCTTGTAGATCAGCGGCAACATTCGCTTCTCGCCAGACTTGCGACCCGTCATCTCGAGGAGCAACGTCGGGATCTTGCCCTTGCCGCCACCGAGCGACGCATCCCAGAGGTGCGCTTTCTCGGGATCGGTGAGGTAAAGCTCCACGTGATCGGCAATCCACTTGGGGAGTCCTGCGGGTACTTCAGCCATATCAATTCCTCCAGGGCAGACAGTGTGCGAACTATATCGCCTCCCGTGCCCGCTTCGCGACCCGAACATTAGTGAGAATAGGTCAAAAATGCTGTGATAAGAGCAGCTATTCAACTTTGAAACTCATCTTATACAATGGTTCGCTCCATCCCGTACCCCCCGAGACTGCCCATGAGCGAGGCCATAGCCCAGGATCCGAGCGCCATTCCCGATGCATGGAGCCTGCCGATAGAAGACGTCAATCCACTGCAGGCGCGCCTGTTCCAGAATGACGCGCACTGGGGTTATTTCGAACGCCTGCGTGCCGAAGACCCCGTGCATCTCAACGAGAGCGAGGATTTCGGTCGCTATTGGTCGGTCACGAAGTTCCACGACATCATGTACGTCGATACGCACCACGACATCTTCTCGAGCGAGGGCGGCATTACGATCGGCCCGCCGATCAGTGCGCCACGAGACGGTTTCCAGACGCGCATGTTCATCGCGATGGACCCGCCGAAACACGATGTGCAACGCGCAACCGTGAGCCCTGTGGTCGCCCCCTCGAACCTGGCCAAACTCGAATCGACCATTCGCCAGCGCGCCGGAAGCATTCTCGATTCGCTGCCGGTCGGCGAGACATTCAATTGGGTCGACAAGGTCTCGATCGAACTCACGACGCAGATGCTCGCCACCCTGTTCGACTTTCCGTTCGAGGATCGCCGCAAGTTGACGAGATGGTCCGACGTCGCGACGGCGGCACCCGGCACGGGCATCGTCGAGTCGCAGGAACAGCGCCGCGAGGA
>JAGRIN010000240.1 GCA_020443245.1 Pseudomonadales bacterium | reverse complement strand
TGCCCGCAGGGTACGGAGCCGAAGGACCTCAACGCAACGCGCCTTCCCCTGGTTCAAAAGACTGATCGAAGACGCGAAGCGTCGAGGTCCTTCACTGCGTTCAGGATGACGGAAACGTTCAGGACGACGGGGCTCAGGAAGACGCTTTAGCCTTGTCGAGGGCCTCGTTGGTCTTCTCTACATTGCGATTGGCCTTGCGGGCCTGCATTCGGAGTTTGGTATTCGAGACAATGTTCAGGGTGACGCCGACGGCGAGGCCGACGAGAAACGCGATCACCATCCAATAGGAGATGGGCCATTCCCAAGTGGAGAACCCAAGGAATGACAACGCAACCTGCGTGCTGTTCTCGGTTGCCGCCAGCAATGAGATAACCGCCACTGCGAGGGAAATCAGCCTGAAAGCCCACTTCTTGACGAACGTCATCGCCTGCTCCCGTCCGCGCCGAGCGGTCTAGTCGAAACTGGAGACTTTTGGCCCGGCACTCTCTGCCGCCCGCATTTCTGCCTCGAGACCCAGGTTGACACGGTCGCGAAGCTCTTTGCCCGGCTTGAAGTGCGGGACGTACTTGCCGGCGAGTTCGACTTTCTCACCGGTCTTCGGATTACGACCGACCCGCGGGGCACGATAGTGCAGCGAGAAGCTGCCGAAGCCACGAATCTCGATCCGTTCGCCCACCGACAATGCCTCCGCCATGTGATCCAGGATCATCTTGACGGCCAGTTCCACGTCCTTCGCGGAAAGCTGGCTCTGCACGGCAGCGATCTTTTCAATGAGTTCGGATTTGGTCATATTCGAGTCCGTTTACCGGAAAGTGCGCCGCACACCAGGCGGTGTGCGGCGCATCCCGACTCAGTTCTGATCCATCTGTTGCTTGATCAGGTCACCGATGGTGGTCGGACTCACGCCGGAGTCACGTTCCCGGTGCTCTCGAACGGCTTCTTCTTCATCGGCCAGTTCCTTCGCCTTGATGGAAACGCCGAGCATCCGGTTCTTTCGATCGACGGAGATGATCTTCACCTCGACCTCGTCACCGACCGACAACGCGTTGCGCGCATCTTCCACGCGATCCACGCTGATCTCGGATGCCTTGAGGATGCCGTCGACTTCTTCGGCAAACTCCAGCACGGCCTGCTTCGCGTCGACTTCCTTCACCCGACCGGTCACGAATGAACCACGGTCGTTCATGGCAACGAAGTTGGAGAACGGATCTTCCTCGAGCTGCTTCAGGCCAAGGGAAATACGCTCACGCTCGGCGTCGATCGACAGGATGACGGTTTCGATCTCGTCACCCTTGGTGAAGCGACGTACCGCCTGCTCGCCCGGTTCGTTCCAGGAGATGTCCGAGAGGTGCACCAGGCCATCGATATTGCCCTCGAGACCAATGAAGATCCCGAAGTCGGTGATCGACTTGATGTAGCCACGGATACGATCGCCCTTCTTGTGAAGTACGGCGAACTCTTCCCAGGGGTTGCCCTGGCACTGCTTGATGCCAAGGGAGATGCGGCGACGTTCTTCGTCGATATCCAGCACCATGACCTCGACCTCGTCGCCGACCTGCACGACCTTGCTCGGGTGGATGTTGCGGTTGGTCCAGTCCATCTCGGACACGTGCACAAGGCCCTCGACACCTTCCTCGAGCTCGGCGAAACAGCCGTAGTCGGTGAGGTTGGTGACGCGTGCCATGGTGCGGGTGCCTTCCGGGTAGCGCTGCGTGATTGCAACCCACGGATCCTCGCCCAGTTGCTTCAGGCCGAGGGATACGCGATTACGCTCGCGGTCGAACTTCAGCACTTTCACGTTGATCTCGTCGCCCACGGCCACGATTTCGCTCGGGTGCTTGATGCGCTTCCACGCCATATCGGTGATGTGCAAGAGACCGTCGACACCGCCGAGGTCCACGAACGCGCCGTAGTCGGTGAGGTTCTTGACGATACCTTTGACTTCCTGGCCTTCCTGCAGCGACTCGAGCAGGGCTTCGCGCTCGGCGCTGTTTTCCTGCTCCAGCACGGAGCGGCGGGAAACGACGACGTTGTTGCGCTTCTGGTCCAGCTTGATGACCTTGAATTCCAGTTCCCGGCCCTCGAGGTGTTCGGTCTCGCGCAGCGGACGCACATCGACCAGCGAGCCTGGGAGGAACGCGCGAACGTCGCGAATGTCGACCGTGAAGCCGCCCTTGACGCGGCCACTGATGACACCCTTGATGACTTCGCTGTTCTCGTAAACGTTCTCCAGGATTTGCCAGCTTTCTGCACGCTTGGCTTTCTCCCTGGAAAGGCGGGTCTCGCCGAAGCCGTCGTCGACCGCATCCATCGCGACCTTGACGGTATCGCCGATTGTGACTTCGAGCTCGCCGCTCTCATTCAGGAATTGGGCGCGAGGGATGACCCCCTCGGACTTGAGCCCGGCGTGGACCGTGACCCATTCATTATCGATATCGACCACAACCCCGGTCACGATGGAACCGGATTGCATATCGATGGTTTTCAGACTCTCTTCAAACAGCTCCGCAAAGCTTTGTTCGCTCATGGATTGATGTTCCCGGGCAATGCCCAAATCTCGCCGTCCCACCAACCGGAACGGGTCTTGTCAATGTTGGGTCAACCCATGAAATTTCGTTGGTTTTCAACGGGTTAACCAATCTTTTCCCCCACGATCGTGAGCACCTGTTCGAACACCTGATCGATGGTCAAATCCGTACTATCGATAATGATCGCATCCGGTGCAGGCACGAGGGGCGCGACCTCACGGTTCATGTCCCGATCGTCCCTTGCCTGAATGCTCAGAAAAAGGTCGTGCAGACTAACACTAATCCCCTTATCAATCAACTGCTTATAGCGCCTCTCGGCACGGGCCTCGGCGCTGGCTGTGAGGTAGATCTTGGCTTCGGCGTCAGTGAACACCACCGTACCCATATCGCGCCCGTCCGCGACAAGCCCGGGCGGCTTCTTGAAAGAACGCTGCAGCGCCTTGATCGCCTCGCGGACCCGAGACAGGGGAGCCACGACCGAGGCATCGGTCCCGGCCTGGTCGGTGCGGATCGCGCGCGTCACATCCTCGCCCTCGAGATGGACGGACAACGGCTCTTCCGGATCGCTGGTCGGCCGGAATTCAATATCGAGCTCGTGAGCGAGGTCGGCGAGTGCATCTTCATCGTCGAGCGGGACACCGTGCTTGCGGGCGGCAAGTCCAATCAGACGATACAGCGCGCCGCTGTCGAGGAGGTGAAAGCCGAGCGCTTTGGCCAGACGGTGGCAAATGACTCCTTTTCCGGAACCGACCGGCCCGTCGACAGCGATAACGGGCGCGACTGGGTCTGGAGTCATTGGCTTTTCCTTTTGATTTCTCGTTGTTCGATGATGCGCGAGAAGTGGTCCCGGGCCGCCTTGGAGCGCGCAAAGACATTGGCCAAGTCGTCGAGGTTACCCGATGCGATCATCTGGCGCAGGCGGCCGAGATCATCCATGTAACGGTCCAGAATCTCAAGTACCGGGGCGGAGTTGGTGGCGAACACGTCGCGCCACATGATCGGGTCCGAAGCGGCGATACGGGAAAAGTCGCGGAAGCCCCCCGCGGCATATTCAAACAGCTCGAACGTGTCGCCCAGCTGCGAGAGCGTGTCGATAAGGGCGAACGCGAGCAGGTGCGGCAGGTGACTGGTTTGCGCCAGGATCGTGTCGTGGTGTTCGGGGTCCATCTCTACCACGTCGGCATCCATGGCCTGCCACATCTCACGAATCCGGCGCGTTGCTTCGCCATCCGTCTGCAGGCGCGGCGTCAGGATGATCTTGTGATGGGCGAAGAGATTCGGGTCTGCGGCCGTGACGCCGTGACGCTCCGAACCCGCAATCGGGTGGCCCGGCACCAGGTTCCCGGGCAGGCGTCCCAGGACGCGCGTCGCGGCGTCGAGCACCACGCACTTGACGCTACCAACATCCGTCACGATGACGCCCTCTTTATCCAGCACGGGCTTGATGTCCTTGAAGACGGCTTCCATTGCGAGCACCGGCACGGCGAGCACCACAAGGTCCGCCCCCTGGCTCGCCTTGCGGGCAGAAATTGCGGTCGAATCGATCAGGCCCATTTCGAGGCCCTCTTTCAGGCTGACGCCGTTGCCGTCGAATGCCACGATATGCCCAGCGAGGCCAAACCGCTTCAGGCTCGCAGCGAGCGACGCACCGATCAATCCGAGACCGATGATCGCGACGCGGCGAAAGTGGGGCTCCATCAGGCCGGTGCGTCCAGCACGCGACGCGCGCTTTCCACAAAGCGCCGGTTTTCGTCGGGCGTGCCGACGGTAACGCGCAGGTGATTCGGTAGTCCGTAGACGCCGATCGGGCGAACAATCACGCCTTCGCGTAGCAACGCCTCGTAGATCGGGCCGGCGTCGCGGCCGAAGTCGATCGTCAGGAAGTTGCCCACAGAGGGAATGTAGGCGAGACCCAGATCGTCGCAGGCTTTCGCCAGAAACCGGAGTCCCTCGCTGTTCATGGCGACCGCGCGCTTCACGTGGTCCTGGTCGTCCAGTGCAACCAGCGCGGCGGCAAGCGAGATGCTGTTGACGTTGAACGGCTGCCGTACCCGATTCATCATGTCGGCGATATCCGGGTGACTGACCGAATAACCGAGGCGCAATGCCGCGAGGCCATAAGCCTTCGAGAAAGTTCGCGTCACCACGACGTTGGGATAGCGCTCGTGCAGCGCGATACCGTTCGGATAATCTTCCGCTTGCACATACTCGAAGTACGCCTCGTCCAGTACGACGATGACGTCGTCACGTAACTGGTCCAGGAAGTCGGTGAGCGATGCCTCGTTCACGTAAGTGCCGGTCGGGTTGTTGGGGTTTGCGATAAATACCATCCGCGTCCTCGCCGAGATGGTATTCAGCGTCGCTTCGAGGTCCTGTCCGTAATTGCGTGCAGGCACTACTTTGAGGCCGGCGCCGAGCGCCTTGGCCGCCAGCGGATAGACGACGAACGAATGTTCCGACACGATCGCCTCGTTCGACGGGTTCAGAAACACGCGCGCCAGCAGTTCGAGCACGTCATTGGAACCGTTGCCGATCGTCAGCGTGTTCGTCGGCACGCCCAGGAAATCCGAGAGCTTGCGCTTCAGGTGGAAGGCGCTGCCGTCGGGGTAGCGAGAAAGTTCCGGAATCGCGCCGGCAACGGCATCGGCCACTTTCGGGCTCGGCCCCAGTGGGTTTTCGTTGCTGGCGAGCTTGATTGCGCCGCTGATACCCAGTTCCCGTTCGAGTTCCTCGACCGGCTTGCCGGGTTGGTAGGGCTGGAGTTCACGAATGCCCGCGGACGCGAGCGCCACATAATCACACGACATAGATGACTAACCTTCCAGTGCCCGGGGATAGCTGCCGAGCCATTTCACTTCGAGTGCGTCGTGATCGATCTCCGACAACACCTGCTTCACATTTTCGGCCTAGCGG
>JAGRIN010000239.1 GCA_020443245.1 Pseudomonadales bacterium | reverse complement strand
TACCTGGATCGCAGCGCTGAGTACCATCAATGATGCCGGGAACTTCATATTGCCGGTGCCGCGGAAGATGGCGCTGACAGTGCCGATGAGCCACAGGAAAAGGCTTGCGGGAAAGAGAACGAGGCAATAGGACATCGCCGCATGGAGCGTGTCTCCCTCGCCTCCCAGAAAGCGCAGGAACGTCTCACCGAACAGCAGGAACAAAACGAGCAGGCTGCCGGCGCCGGCAGCGGCGAGGACGAGCGCGTGCCAGACAAGGCGTTCAGCACGCGGGACGTTGCCGGCGCCCAGCGCGCGGGCGATGGACGATGCGACCGCGCCGCCGAGTGCGCCGCCCGACAAGGTCTGGGTGAGCATCAGCATTGGAAAGACGAGCGCGATTGCCGCAAGCGCCGTACTGCCGAGCTGGCCGATGAACCAGACCTCCGCGAGGCTGACGCCGGATTGTACGAAGAACGCGAGGCTGTTCGGGGTCGCGAGCCTGACGAGAAGTCGAAGGGGCGGGTCCGCCAGGAGCGCGCGGGTCGAGTCGTCCATGTTGTTTACTTAACTTTAAAAAGTAAAGTCGCAGTGTAAGGTGGTAAGTTTTGTTTTGCAAGTGACTAACCGGTCCAGTGACGGACGCGATCGTTGGGCGCAGGTTTAAAGTTCTGGGGAAGGCGTGTCGATATCAAAGTGAGAGCACGAGCATCTGCCAACTCACGTTGCCCGACGGAGATCGGCTCTCGGTGCCTCTACCCCGGCGGTCCGTTCTGCTCCTGGGCCGTCGGGGTTTTCTTTCGAATGGGAAGAAGAGGCTTTGGGAAAATTGGAGCGGGTAACGAGGTTCGAACTCGTGACCTCGACCTTGGCAAGGTCGCGCTCTACCAACTGAGCTACACCCGCTTACAAACTTGCTTGCCTGTTTTCGGCCAGACCGGGAAGATCCCGTCTGCGAGAGATAGATTCTACTCGGCCGCCAGACATTTTCAATGGCGTCCCCTAGGGGAGTCGAACCCCTGTTGCCGGGATGAAAACCCGGTGTCCTAGGCCTCTAGACGAAGGGGACGGGAAGCCGCGCATTCTATGTATCTTGGGTGCCCCCGTCAAGCGAGAGAGGGGTCCGTTTCGGCATCGATTTCGGCCTGCCATTCCGTGATTGCCTGGCCCGCATCGTCGGTGCGCTCGCGGTAGCACGCGATGTGAAATACGGCGTCTCCTTCGTTCACCAGAGGCAGGTTCAGGCGACCGATCACGATGCCGTCCTCCGGTGCGTGAATGCCTGTTTCCTCGTTGCCCATCGGGTCGCCGACGATGCCGAGAAGGTCGCCTGAAGTCACTTTTGCGCCGATGGACTTCAGCGTCCGCATCACGCCGCTGGTACCGGCCCTCACCCACACTGACCGCCTCGATATAAAGGGTTCTGGTGGCGTGCGGCGTCGGCTGTGGCGCAGCATGCCGAGATGGCGCATGACATTCAGGATGCCGTTGACGCCGACACGGATGGAAAACTCATCGAACCGCAGACTTTCGCCACCTTCGTACAAAAGGAACGGAATACCGCGTGAGGCCGCTTCCTCGCGCAACGAACCATCCCGCAGTCGAGAGTGCATCAGCACGGGCACGCCGAACGCAATGCCGAGTTCCTGCGATGCCTCGTTCGACAGGTCCACACGGATCTGAGGCAGGTTGGTGCGGTGCCTCGCCCCTGTGTGCAGGTCGATCGCATAGTCACACCGCGACAGGATCAGGTTGACGAACTTGTCCGCGACACGCGCGGCGAGTGAACCCTGGCTTGACCCCGGGAAGCTGCGATTGAGATCGCGCCCGTCGGGCAAATAACGGGTCTGGTTCAAAAATCCATGCACATTCACGACCGGGATCGCGACCAGCGTGCCACGGAGCTGCGCCATGGCTGGATGTCGCATGAGTCGCCGGATGATCTCCACGCCGTTGATTTCATCGCCGTGAATCGCCGCGCTGATGAGCAGTGTCGGGCCGGCGCGGTGCCCGGTGAGTACGTTGGCGGTCATTGCGAGATCGTTGTGCGTCACGAGCGGCGCGAGGGGAATGTCGACGCTGCGCCGTTCACCGGGCCTGACGACGGTGCCCGCGAGCTCGAAGTCCGCGTTGGAACGCCTTGCTGTCACGTGTCCCTCTTGCCGAGGCGCCAGGAGCGCGCCGGATCGACCAGAAAACGTCGACGCAAGGCGTTGCGACCGAGAAGAAATCGATACTTCATATTGTCGCGGTTGGTGAGCGTCACTTCTGCCGCGAAGGTGTCGGGGCCGACGTCCAGTTTCGTTTCGATGACGTAGCGGTTTTCGGTATGACCGCCGGAATCTGTCACGTCGCGCTTTTCCTTGACCCGGGCCTCGCAATGCACCGCGTATTGGTCGGAGTGCCGGTCCGGGTGCAGGCCGAATCGGACCCAGGGCTCACCCTCGCGCTCGAAGTCGTCGATGTAAAACGCATGCAAGGCGCACGTTTTGGCACCGGTGTCCACCTTGGCCAGCACGTCGATGCGCCCCAATGCGGGCAGGCCCACCCATTCGCGCCATCCCAGTGTGATGCGTTCCGACGGTTTTCGAAGGGGAGAGTCGGTCTGTGTGTCTCGGTTATCCATCCGGACGATGATAGTGCCCACAGGTACATTTGACACCCCCGAAGGTTTTTTCTAGCGTAGGTTCAAAAGCGTGGAACGTTCGTCATGACCGAAAAAGAATCCGGCGTCGGGCAGAAGCCCGAACGTAGAAAAGGCACCGAGGACCGTCGGCAATCCACTTACGATCGGCGCGGCCAGGGACGTGTCGTCACCGAAGCCCGACCGCGCCGACAGGTGCCGGACCGACGCAAGTCGTAGCCCTGGGGCGGCCCGACCGCGCCTGATTCATGTCGATACCCACCCTCGTTACGTTTTGCGTCTACATCGCCGGCATGCTGGCGATAGGCTTCTTTGCATGGCGCGTCACCGGCAACCTCGACGACTACCTGCTCGGCGGACGGCGTCTCGGCCCCACGGTAACGGCGCTCAGTGCCGGCGCATCCGACATGAGTGGCTGGTTGCTACTGGGCTTGCCCGGCGCAATCTACTTGTCCGGGATGTCTGCGTCATGGATCGTGATCGGGTTGATCGTCGGTGCTTTCTTCAACTGGACGCTGGTCGCGCGCCCGTTGCGGGAGCAAACAGAAGCCTTCGGTGCACTGACGCTGCCGGACTACTTCGAGGCACGCTTCGAAGATCGCTCCCGGCTGTTGCGACTGCTCTCCGCTGCCTGCATCCTCACTTTCTTCACCTTCTATGCCGCATCCGGGATGGTCGCGGGTGCGACGCTGTTCGCCTCGACATTTGAGCTTTCCTACCTCACCTCCCTGATTATTGGCGCGACGGTGATCGTTTCCTACACCGCAATCGGCGGGTTCCTCGCCGTAAGCTGGACCGATTTCGTGCAGGGCACGATGATGTTCCTGGCGCTCACGATCGTACCGGTTGCCATGTTGGTCGACCTGGGCGGGCCTGCCGCCACGCTCGATGCCCTCGAGTCGATGGATCCGGCCTACGTCACAATGGCAGGTTCGGCGAGCGGGACGCTCGGCCTGCTGGCCTGGGGACTGGGTTACTTTGGCCAGCCACATATCCTGGTCCGGTTCATGGCGATTGCCGCCCCGCAGGAAGTGCCTCGTGCACGCGCCATCGGCATGACCTGGATGATCTTCTCGACCCTGGGCGCGCTCGGGGTGGGGCTCATCGGGATCGTCTGGCTTGCAGAACGCGGTGCGCCGCTTGCCGACGCCGACAGCGAGACGGTGTTCATCGTGCTCACCCAGATGATTTTCAATCCGTGGATCGCGGGCTTTCTCCTCGCGGGCATCCTGGCAGCGGTCATGAGCACCATCGACTCGCAATTACTGGTGTCGTCCAGCGCACTTTCGGAGGATTTCTACAAAACCTGGCTGCGACCCGGCGCGAGTCAGTCGGAACTGGTGATCGTCGGGCGCATCACGGTACTGGCCATTGCGCTGGTCGCGTTCGCGATTGCGCTCGATCCTCAGAGCAAGGTGCTTGGCCTTGTCAGCTATGCCTGGGCAGGGCTGGGAGCGAGTTTCGGCCCGGTTGTACTGCTTTCTCTTTATTGGCGATCGATGACTCGAGACGGCGCCCTTGCAGGCATGCTGACCGGGGCGGTGACCGTCATCTTCTGGAAGCAGCTCGAAGGCGGGCTGTTCGACGTGTACGAACTGTTACCCGCGTTCGGGTTTGCCTGTATCGCGATCGTTCTTGTCTCGCTCGCTACGCGTCGCTCATCGTCAGCACAGCCTTACTGACGACCTTGCGCTGCCGAAGCAGTTCGAGTGCCTCGGCCGCCCGCGCCAGCGGCAGGGTGTGGGACACGTAGGGCGTAAGCTTGCCTTCGCCCACCCAGGTGAGGATCTGTTCTGCATTTCTCGCGGCCGCCTCCGGTTCATGGGCCGAGAACGAACCCACGGTCATGCCGATCACGCTCGCGTCCTTGATCAGCAGGTGGTTGGTCTTTGCGAGCGCCGGTCTTCCGCCGGTGAAGCCGATGACCACGATGCGACCCAGGTAGTTGATGCAACGCATCGATTCGTCGAACACGTCGCCGCCGACCGGATCGAAGATCACGTCAGCGCCTTTGCCGCCAGTCAGTGACTTGACCTCGTCCCGAAAGCCGTCCGAATAATTCACGACATGATCCGCACCTTGCGCTTTGACGACAGCAAGTTTCTCGTCGGAGCTGGACGTGCCGATGACGGTTGCACCCATCAACTTGCCGATATGCACAGTCGCCATGCCGACACCGCCTGCGGCGGAATGGACGAGCAACACCTCACCGGCTTGCAGTCGCGCGCGTTGCAGCGCCAGCAACGCTGTCGCGTAGTTCGACCGAAACCCTGCGGCGGCCACGAAGTCGATGCCGTCCGGCAATGCCGTCACGCGGCGCTCATCGAGTACGGCCCGCTCTGCCCAGGCTCCGGTCGAATGCGACGTAATGACCCGGTCGCCCACCGCGAATTTCCTGACTGACGGCCCGATCTCGGCGACGATGCCACTGCCTTCCTGGCCGGGCACGAACGGCAGGTGAGGCTTGACCTGGTATTGCCCCGCAATCTGGAGCATGTCCACATAGCTGACGCCCGCCGCCTTCATTTCGATGAGTACGTCGCGTTCGCCCAACGTCTGGACAGGCATTTCGGTCAGTTCGAGGTTGGTGGGCGGTCCGTTCTCACGCAGGAGCATCGCATGTGTTTTCATCGAATGATCCTCAATAAAGGATGACGGAACGGATGCTCTTGCCTTCGTGCATGTAGTCGAAGGCTTTGTTGATGTCATCGAGTCCCATCGTGTAAGTGATGTATTCGTCCAGTTTGATTTGCCCGTCCATGTATTGGTCGACCATGCCCGGCAACTGCGTACGCCCCTTCACGCCGCCGAAGGCGGTAC
>JAGRIN010000022.1 GCA_020443245.1 Pseudomonadales bacterium | reverse complement strand
ATCGATGCGGTCGTTCTCTCGACACAGCACGACCCGGACGTATCGCTGAAGGACCTGCAGGAAGCGGTGATGGAAGAAATCATCAAGCCTGTGCTGCCGGCGAACTGGCTGCACGAGGGCACGAAATACCACATCAACCCGACGGGCCGCTTCATCATCGGCGGACCGGTCGGTGACGCCGGCCTGACGGGCCGCAAGATCATCGTCGACACCTACGGTGGCATGGCTCGCCATGGCGGCGGTGCCTTCTCCGGCAAGGACCCGTCAAAGGTCGACCGCAGCGCGGCCTATGCAACACGCTACGTGGCGAAGAACATTGTCGCCGCCGGTCTCGCGGACCGATGCGAAATCCAGGTCTCCTACGCAATTGGCGTCGCGGAACCAACGTCCATCAGTGTCAACACGTTCGGCACCGGCAAACTCCCTGACGAGAAGATCGAGGCGCTGGTTCGCGAACACTTCGACCTGCGCCCGAAGGGCCTCATCGCGATGCTGGACCTGAAGCGCCCGATCTATCGCAAGACGGCCGCTTACGGGCACTTCGGTCGCGAAGATCCGGACTTTTCATGGGAGCGAACCGACAAGGCCGAGGCCCTGGCCGCGGCACTATAGGGCAAACCCATGACGTTACAAAAAGACATGCCGCGACACTTCAGCTTCGAGTTCTCCGCGCCGCGTACCGACGAGGCCTCGGCCCAGGTGGCACGCGTGCACGACAAGCTTACGGAACTGGATCCGGCTTTCTTTTCGGTGACTTACGGCGCGGGCGGCTCCACCAAGGACGGCACCAAGCAGGCCGTGCTGGACATCAACGCCCGCGGCTCCCAGGTTGCGCCTCACCTCTCGTTCGGCGGCGACTCGCCAGACAAGATCGAGGCGCTGCTCAAAGAGTACCAGGCTGCCGGTATCCGTCGCGTCGTGGCACTGCGCGGCGACGTGCCGAGCGGTACGGGCTCGAAGTCGATGACCTACGCGAACGAGCTCGTGGCGTTCATCCGGGAAAAGACGGGCGATCATTTCCACATCGAAGTCGCGGCGTACCCGGAGGTTCATCCCGATTCGGTCGACGTTCAATCTGACCTGAAGTACTTCAAGGCCAAGGTCGATGCCGGCGCGAATGGCGCGCTGACGCAATATTTCTACAACGCGGATGCCTACTTCCGGTACATCGACGCCTGCGAGAAGATGGGCGTCGACATCCCGATCGTGCCCGGCATCATGCCGATCACGAATTATGCGAACATCATTCGTTTCTCCGAGAAATGCGGCGCTGAAGTCCCGCGCTGGATGAGAAAGCACTTCGAGTCCTACAAGGACGATCCGGAGAGCAGCAAGCAGTTCGCGCTCGACTCGGTTTCCGACCTCTGCAGGCGCCTGCTTGACGGCGGTGCCCCCGGACTTCATTTCTATACGCTAAACCAGTCACTGCCTGCGCTTCGGATCTGGCGCAACATCGGTCTGCCTACGTAACATCCGGCGCATGAGAACGCCGCGACTGTTTGTAGACTGCCTGCTCCGTGAAGGGACACCTGTTACCCTCGAGGGCGACCGCGCCCACTACCTGAGGTCCGTGCTGCGCATGCGGGCGGGCGATACTGTCGAACTCTTCGACGGTACAGGCGGCGCCTGGCACGGTCACGTCGCTTCGATCGAGCGCCACGCGGTCACGGTTGACGGCCTCACCTTCTCCCCCGCTGATCGCGAGTCGCCACTCAAAATCAGCCTCGGTTTGGGTGTATCGAAGCGCGCCGCGATGGATTTCACCCTGCAGAAATGCACGGAGCTCGGTGTCCATGCCATCACACCGGTCCGCACGCGATACAGCGACCTCGCAGGGAAAACGATGGAAACGCGAACCACACACTGGCAGGAGGTCATTCGCAGCGCCTGTGAGCAGTGCGAGCGTAACGTCCTGCCACGACTGGACGACGCCGCCCGGTTGCAGGACTGGGTCGCAAACGCGGACGGCGAAAGGTTTGTGGCCCATCCCGGCGATCACGCTCGCATCGCTTCTCTCGAAATTCACGACCAGGCAGTGTCGCTACTGGTCGGCCCGGAAGGGGGCCTCTCGGACGGCGAGTTCGAAATGGCGCTCGCTGCAGGTTTCACGCCCATCTCGCTCGGGCCAAGAATCCTCAGGGTCGAAAGTGCAGCGATCGCGCTCGTCGCGATATTGCAATCCCGCTTTGGCGATCTTTGAAAGGTGCTAGGCCGCTTCGGCGAGTGCGTCCCGAATGCTACGCTCGACAAACTCGAGATCCGGAATCGCCACGACCTCGTCCCGAAGGCGAGCGCGAACGAGTTCGGTCTGCTCCGGTGACTCGCCGGTTGCAAACAGTTGGTCCGGCGTTACGCGCATCAGGCGCGGCAGCGTTTGAGCGACAATGGCAAAAAACCGAAGGTCCTCGCGACCACCCAGCGCCTTCAGGATCACAAGGCTCGCGGACGCCACGCTGACGAGCGAGAAACTTCCCCGCCGCACCGTCAGCATCTCGAAAGAGATAACGGGCACCTGTACCCCGCGCCAGCCGAGGATCCCGAGCAACCAGTCCGGCGAGTCAGGAATTCGTTGCAGCGGCTCATAGGGAATAATTTCGGCCACAGTCGCATTCGGCACGAGCAGGTTGCTCTTCTGGAGCTGGACAAGAAAGGTGGGCAGTTCGTCCGACACGCTACTGGTCCCGTGTTTCCTTGATGACTTCCTCGATCGTCTCCAGGAGATTCGCCTCCTGGAACGGCTTGCCGAGGTAGCGATTGACGCCGAGTTCGAGTGCTTGCTGTTGGTGCTTCTCACCGGTACGCGACGTAATCATGATGATCGGCAGCCGGGCAAGGCGCTCGTCACGACGGACTGATCTCAGCACTTCGAAACCGTCCATGCGCGGCATCTCGATGTCGAGCAGCATGATATCGGGCGAAGCGTCCTGAAGCTGGTTCAGCGCATCGACACCGTCCTTCGCTGTGGTGACCTCCCAGCCCTGGCGCTCCATCAGGCGCGAGGTGACCTTCCTGACCGTGACCGAGTCGTCGACGATCATGACCGTGCGCACCTTGTTCTCGACCGGCTTGTCTTCGGCCTGGCTCGCGATTGCCTCACGCACGTCGGCACTGCGCACGAGCGCCATGACATCGAGGATGATAACGACCGAACCATCACCGAGTACCGTCGCGCCGGAGATGCCGCCCACCTCATTGAATTGCGGTCCGAGGCTCTTTACCACGACCTCGCGACTCCCGATAACACGGTCCACCTGAAGCGCAACTGCGTTATCGCCCGTGCGCGCGAGCACTACCGGCAATGGCGCAACCTCGCCTTCAAGGTTCGGGCTCTCCGCCTTTTCAAGCAGGCGACCCATGTATGAAAGGCGGTACGGCTGCCCCGCGTACTCGTACATCGGCGCATCGGGCTGGTAGTAAGCCTCGAGTTCGTAAGGGCTCACGCGGACGATACCCTCGATCGTGTTCAGCGGTATCGCGTAAGTTTCGTCCTGCACGACAACCATGAGTGCGCGATTGATCGATACGGTGAAAGGCAACTGGATCGTGAACTCGGTCCCGACCCCGAACGTCGAATCGATCGAGATCGTACCGCCAAGCTGCTTGATCTCGCTTGCCACGACGTCCATGCCGACACCGCGCCCTGAAATTTGTGTCAGCTTCTGCGCGGTACTGAAACCCGCCTGCATAATGAACTGGCGGACTTCCTGGTCGGAGACCACCGTATCCTCGCGAATCAGGCCACGTTCGATCGCCTTGGCTTTGACCGCTTCGACATTGATGCCGCCCCCGTCGTCCGAGACCTTGAGTACGACGTATCCACCTTCCCGTGAAAGGCGCAGGCTGATGTGCCCCTGTTCCTGCTTGCCTGCCGCGGTGCGTCTTTCCGCCGACTCGATGCCGTGGTCGACGGCGTTACGCAGCATGTGCTCGAGTGGCGCGACGATTCGTTCGAGTACATTGCGGTCGAGTTCGCCTTCGACATTGTAGGCATCGAAACGAACGGATTTGCCGACCTCATTACTCACCTGCCTGACGATCCTGCGCAGGCGCGGGATCAGTCGGGCGAAAGGGACCATACGCGTCCGCGTCAGGCCCTCCTGCAGTTCACTGCCGATACGCGCCTGCTGGTGAAGCAGGGTTTCCGCGTCGCGACTCTTGTTCACCAGTGTGTCTTTGAGGTCCATCATGTCCGAAGACGTTTCGGACAGGGCTCGTGAAATTTCCTGCAGCATGGAATATCGGTCCAGCTCCAGGTCGTCGAAGCCGGAGTCGTCCTGCTCGTCCCGCTGGCGTGTGCGGAAGACGGTTTCACGCGATTCGGCCTCGATCTCGAGACGACGAACCTGCTCACGAATACGGTTGATGGTCTCTTCCATCTCTTCGAGCGCCTCACCGAAGTCGGCGATCTGCTGCTCGACCCTGCCGCGCGTAATGCTGGACTCTCCCGCGAGGCTGATGAGTTCTTCCAGCAGATCGCTCGAGACCCGCACCATTTCCTGTTGTGGCAGCGCAGCGCCTGCGTCGGGCCGTGCTGCACCGGTCTCGGCAGCTGCTTGTGCAGACGGTTCGACTCGACCTTCGCCTGCAGGTGACGAGGCCGGTTTGACCGCATCACGCGCCGGCGCCATACCGTCCATGGACGGCGCAGTGCGCATCGACGCGAGCTCCTCGTCACTGGCGTCGCCGGCGGCGAGTTTGCGGTAAATGCCTATTCTACGAGTGATCTCGTCCTGTTCGCGGTTGACGCGCGCAAAGAATGCTTCGGTCCACGCCGAAGGATCCTGCTGGATGCCGATAAGGAAGGTCTCGAAGTTATGGGTGTACTCGCCGAGACTCGCGAGCCCCGCCAGTCTCGAACCGCCCTTCAGGGTGTGCAGGTGACGCAGCAGGTTGGCAAGGTGTTTCGTCTCGTTCGGGCTCGCGCTCCAGTCGAGAATGCTCTGGTCGATCGACTCAACCAGTTCCTCGGCTTCCTCGAGGAAGACCGGCAGGATGTCGTTGTCGACCTCATCCGCCGGCAACGCTGCACCCACGGGTTCAGACGGTGCTGCCGGTTCGGGCTGATCGACTTCCTGCGGCTGCGACTCGTGTTCAACTGCGGGCGTCGCGGCCGGTATCGCGCCATCGGCCGGCCTCGTGGCGTAGCGCATCGACGCCAGTTCTTCCTCGGTCGCCTCGCCGGCAACGAGCCGCGCATAGATACCGACGCGGCGCGTGATCTCATCCTGCCGGTCGTTGAGCGTCGCGAAGAACGCCTCGTCGAGTTCGACGGGATGCTGTTGCACGTCGATGAGATAGGTTTCGAAATTGTGGGTATATTCGCCCAGGCTTGCGAGCCCGGCGAGCCGTGCACCACCTTTGAGTGTATGCAGGTGTCGAAGCAGCGTGTCGAGGTGTTTGGTTGCACCCGGATCGTTGCTCCACTCGAGAATACCCTGGTCGATGTTCTCGTTGAGTTCCTCGGCTTCCTCGAGAAAGAGCGCGAGGACGTCGGGATCGATGTCGTCTTCAGGCAGTTCGTCGCCGGACGCCGGCGGCGCGGGGACAACCGTTTCATCTGCAGCAACAGCCGAAGCCAGTTCCGGCTCGGGCTCACGCTCGGCCTCAAGGTTGAGGTTCGACAACTCTGACACCAGTGCGTCAGCTCCGACGACCTCCTGGCTCGCAGCAACCTGGTCCAGCATCAACACAAGATGCTCGTGCGCGCGCGCAAGGCAATCTGCAATGATGTCATTCGGCCGCGACAAAAGCTCCCCGTAGACACGCAGCAGCGCCTCGGCAAGGACGCCAAGCTCGCCATGCCCGGTCAGGTCCGCCTGCGCGGAGACTTCTCGCAGTTCCTCGACGAGCACGCTTATCTGCGCGTGGTCCCACGCGTCAAGAACGTCATCTGCGGTGCTGAGAAGGCGAATGTTTTCGAAATCGAAGGTCGGTCTCGATGTCGCCGCGGGCTCGCCGCTGATCGCTGCGTCCGCTCGCGCCGCGAAATCATCAAGTCCGGGAACGAAAGTCCGGTATTGCGAAAGATTCGACAGGACCTGCTCGATCATGCCCGCGCCTTCGGACGCCAACACATCGAATGCGTGCACATCGGCGCCCTGGTTGTACACATTGTTGGCGAGCTTCTCGAGCGGCGCTGCAACCCGGGCTATCGTCGGAACTTCCGCCATGCCCGCGCTGCCTTTCAGCGTATGGAATGCCGCAATCAGGTCGGGCGTAACCGACCCGGGTGCCGCAACGTAGGCGCGCACCGTCTCCATTCGTTCAGCCGCCTCGGCCAGGAATATTTCGTCGAGTTCGGGGTCGTAGGTGGGTGTCTCTTCAGCCGGTTCGAGCGCCGCTTCGTCCAGATCAATATCGTCGAGGAAGTCTTCGTCGAACGTGGCGTCATCTGCGGCTTCGAGGGCCTCGAGTTCATCCAGGTCAGAGAGCGGCGTCTCATCACTCTCCAGCGCGACCGCCTCAGTCTCACTGGCGTCAGTCTCCCCGGCGACAGCGGCATCAGTTGAATCGGACGTTGTGTCGATCTCCTCGAATTCGAAACCGTCGTCGACGTCCTCGACAATCTCGAAGACGTCGTCGTCTTCTTGCGCTGGACTCGCGACTTCATCAGCCTCCGGTACTGACGAAGGATCCACATCAATCTCTTCCAGCGTGAAGGCCTCTTCATCGTCAAGGTCAGCCACCACCCGCTCGAGATCCGAGACCGGTTCCCCGGGCCGCTCGAACAACGATTCGTCCAGTTCGAGCTCGACACCCGACTCGTCCTCGGTGACGGGTTCCTCACCGCCGCTTGCCAGGACGTCCGCGCGCGCCGCAAGTTCCGCGACATCGAATGTCTCCTGCGTGCCGACGCGGAATGCTTCGATACCTTCGGGAATTCGTTCTATCACTTCCCCAACGACAGCAAAAAGGGGCTCGTCCGCCACAATCGTGTTGTCGATAACACGATTCAACATGTTCTCGATCGACCAGGCGAGCTCACCCACGACGGTTGCACCAACCATCCTGCCACTGCCCTTCAGCGTGTGGAACGCGCGCCGGACCTCGGCAAGGGCTTCTTCATCCCCGGGGCTCGCGCGCCAGGCGGGGAAGAATTCGCGCAACGTTTCGAGGACTTCTCCCGCCTCCTCGACGAAGATCTCGAGGATCTCGTCGTCAATCATTTCGTTGCCAGGCGCAGCGGCGGGCACGGGCACTTCCATGCCGTCATGTGATTCGGGCTCGGGAGAGGGCTCTTCCTGTTCCGCTAACGGTGCCTCGAATTCGGCTGAGGGCTCTTCGTATTCGGCTGAGGGCTCTTCGAATTCGGCTGTGGGCTCTTCCAGTTCCGCTGAAGGCTCTTCGTATTCCGCTGAAGGCTCTTCGTATTCAGCTGAGGGCTCCAACTCACCCGGCGCGGCGGCGGCGTCGACGATATCCGGTTCTGGTTCGACTTCGACCGGGGCAACCTCAACTGTCTGGTCAACGATATCGAGCGCGTCTTCCTCCGGCGCCTCGTCGCCGGCAGGTTCAGCAAAAGACTGTCCTGGCGCGAAGCCCAGCTTGGTGATCGCAGTTTCCGCCACGGTCACCATCTGCATGTAAGGCTCGCGCGGGTTTTCCAGATACCGCTCAAGGTAGTAGTCGATACTGGTCAACGCGTCCGCAAGATCATCCATCTCAGCGAGCTGCGGGTTTTGGCCCGCGGAGAGAAGGCGTTGCTGGACATAGGCAGCGCATGCGACCAGTACGTCCGCGGAGCGCGGCTGGTTGATGATCGCCAGTCCGCCGCGAAGCGAGCGCAAGACTTGCGGCAGGTCCTCGATCTTCGAGACGTCGAACTCGCTCGAGACATACTCGATCACCGCGTCCTTGCACTGCGCGAGGCCGTTGCGCGTCTCCTTGATTACGGTCGCTTCCGCTTCGCTGACGTCGCCGAACCCTTCGGCCTCGTCTTCGCCCGCGCCGGCTATCGGCTTCAGCTTCCGCTCGATCTCGAGGAACGCACGCGCCATTTCCAGCAGGACATCGTCGCCGGGTGGTTCATTGGCCTCGCCCAGCGCAGTGATGGAGGCCACCTGCTCCTCTATCGCCGCACGCTCGGCGTCCAGGCCGATAACCGACAACGTGCCCTCGATCTGTTCAAGTTGCGGGACAAGGCTCATCAAGTCCTCGACGTTGCGCGTGCTGGCACGTACGTAGAGCTCAAGTTTGTCAGTGATACCGCGAAGTTCTTCGATAAGAATCCCGGCGACAGCCGCCATTGTTTCATCGTCAGGCCCGAAGTTCGTCGGCGCTGCCCTCGCTCCGGACTTCGCTACAAACTTCGCCTTGGCGGTGACGATACGTGGCGTCTCCTTGCTCGCTCCTTCAATCGCGGCGAGCAATGCCGCGCCGAGATCGCGGTCAACCGGACTCGCGAGTGCACCGTCGTCGCCCCGCGCGAGGTCTTTGAGTTCGCCGTCCACGGCTTTCAGCAGGTTCGCCATCGAATTGTCGAGACGGATCGCACCGGCCGCGAGGCCCTCGATGGCGGCAAGTCCCAGTACAGCGAGATTGCCCATCGGGGATTCGCCGCAGACTTTGGCGAGCATGGAGAAGACTTTGCCGAGCAGGTTGAGATTCTGGCGCGGCGTTTCCTTCTTGAGCAGCGACACCAGTGCCTGCTGGTAACGGGCACGCAGCTTCCTGACCGTGTCCGCACCACCCTCGGCAACGTACGCCTTCATGACCGCGTCAGCCGGCGCGGACGAAAGCAAGACCAACGCATCGCCCGCGGCGCCATCGTCAACACCCGGCAAACCTTCCTCGCCCCGTGCAACGCGCAGGCCGCTGACGACCGGCCCCAGGATTTCAGGCACGTCCCGCTGCTCGCGCTGGATCCTGTCGAGATAGGCGGGCATTTGCAGGATCGCCTGCATGAGCATTTCCTGTGCCTGCCCGACGTCCGGCACTTCGTTACTCATCAGTGCCTGGGCAAGCTCCTCCATTTCGAGGGACAGGAGCGTCGGCCCCTCGAGTTCAACCATCTTGAGCGTGCCGTGAACCTGGTGAAGGTGGGTCAGGCACGCGCGCATAGCGCCCGCGTCATCGGGCGAGTGCGCGACGGTCTCGAGTGCCTGCTGCGCCTGGCCAAGGGTCTGTGATATCTCCCCCTTGATCCAGTCCAGCGCGACGTAATCCTGGCTAGCGCTCATCCCGGGCCCTTCTTATCCACATGTCACTCGTCGATTCCTCAGTCCGGCAACTTGAAGCCGGTGACCGAAGAACGCAGTTCGTTCGTCATATCCGCGAGATTACCGACCGCGATAACGGTCGACCGTGTACCTTCGGTGGTTTGCTGTGTGATCTCCTGGATGCTCTTCATGGTGTTGGAGATCCGACCCGCCGAAGCAGCCTGCTGCCGCGCGGCATCGGAAATGTTCTCGATAATCTCTGCCAGCGTCTTGGAAACGCCTTCAATCTCGCCAAGCGAAACACCCGCGTCCTGGGCAAGCCTCGTGCCCTGCACCACTTCCGCTGTCGTCTGTTCCATCGACGTGACAGCCTCGTTGGTATCGCTCTGGATGGTCTTGACCAGCGCGGCGATCTGCTTGGCGGCAGCACCGGATCGTTCCGCAAGGCGCTGTACCTCGTCGGCAACAACCGCGAAACCCTTACCGGCGTCACCCGCCATGGAAGCCTGGATCGCAGCGTTCAGCGACAGGATGTTCGTCTGGTCGGCGATGTCGTTAATCAGCGAAACGATGTCACCGATCTCCTGCGAACTCTCGCCAAGCCGCTTGATACGCTTTGCGGTTTCCTGGATCTGCCCGCGAATCTTGTCCATGCCGTCGATCGTGTTCTGCACGACCACAGCGCCTTTGCTCGCAATGTCGACAGAGCGTTCCGCCACCGATGACGATTCAGCTGCGTTGTAGGAAACCTGGTCGATCGAAACGGCCATCTGGTTCACCGCCTCGGATACATCCGAGATCTCCTTGGACTGGCGCTGGGATGCCTCGGACAGTTTGCTGACAGATCCCTTCGTATCTTCAGCCGCCGACGATACCTGGGCAGACGTCTGGTTGATCTGGGAGACCAGGCCACGCATCTGGTCGATGGAGAAGTTGATCGAGTCGGCAATCGCGCCGGTAAAGCTCTCGGTCACCGTGGCCTGGACGCGCAGGTCACCGTCTGCAAGGTCGGCCAGTTCATCGAGAAGTTGCAGAATCGCCGCCTGGTTTTGCTCATTGCGTACGGCTGACTCACGAATATTGCGGTTAGCATCCCGGTAGACCATCAAGGCGATGATCAGGATGACAAGGAACGCACCGCCGGCGGAGCCGATGCCAACGAGCGGTGACGCAAGGCCGACGCCGGCCTGTTCTTCATATTGCGCCGTCAGTCCCTCGATTTCTTCGAGCAACGAAGGTGAGGTGATGCTGATTGCCCTCGCCGCTTGCTTCGCCTTGACGACATCGCCGGCGCGCGACAGGATTTCGTTCACACGTGCCGAGATGGACCGATAGAGTTCTTCCACCCTGGTCAGGCTGGACTGAATATCACTGCTTGTTGCCGCAGTGAGCAGCAGTTCGCGGTCACCGCCGACGAGCCCGTCGAGTACCTTCTTGAAGGTTTGCGCGTCACGCGTGAAGTTACTCGTCAGCGTGTCGGTTCCGCCAAGTTCCACCATCTTGTCGACGTTACGCGACATACGCTCAATAAGCAGGTTCTGCCTTTGCGCCAGCGCGACTTCGTTGGCGGACGCACCGAGCCGAAGCATGGACGCGACAATCTTGTTGTTTTCCTGCTGGATCGCGGACATGGTAATGGACAGGTCGCTGGAGCTGTCACGCAGGTACAACGTGGCGTCCTTGTTCGCGAGGACGATGTCGACACTTTGCCGCATGTCGTTCCAGTTCCCGCTGATCGCCTGGAGCCTCGACTTCGTACTGTCCGGCGACGCCGGCACACCGGCGACCGGGTTGCCATCTTTCAAGTACCCCAGATTGGTATCGAAACGGTTCCGGTTCTTCGCCAGCGCATCGAACGCGTCGGTCTGGCCGTCCATTGCCGCGGCCGCATTCTTCGCGACTTCCTGCGAGAGCACCTTGAGTTCCGATGCGTAGTGGACATAGGCGTCCACCCGCTGGGAGTCCCGGTTGACGAAATAGAAGTTCGCGGCATAACCGGCGATCAGGAGCGCCAGCACGATTACCAGCACGACGATCGTCGGGTTCTTGATAATGTTGCCTACAACACCAGGTCTCTCTGCCATCCAGACTTCCTTCTATTTGATTTGTCTAAGCGGCCGAAACAGCGAGCTTTTCCAGGGACTCATGGCCCGCGAGCCGGCGCAGGCTGAACACCGGCCAGACGTTGCCGCCAACACCGTAACACCCGTCAACAAAGGGCGCGAACTTCGGGTCGACCCCGGAAACTTCCGCATCGAATGATTCACTCGGAAAATGTTGCATGCCGAGTGACTCGTCGATCATGAACCCGAAGTACTGTTCGCCATCTTCAACCGCCAGCACGCGTCGCTGCGCGCGCGCAAACTCCGAACCATCACCGAAGAACATCGCGAGATCGAGCACGACAATCAACCGGCCGCGGACGTTGGCCACGCCAACCACAAAGTTTTTTACGCCCGGCAGCTTGGTCGTAACGGGCACGCGCAGGAGTTCACTCACTTCCTTCATCGGCGCGACGAAGCGTTGGCCCTGCAGGCTGAAGCCGATGCCGTTCCAGTGTGTCCTCGCGTTCTCCCTGGGCGGCAGCGCAGCCGCTATGCGCTGGCTGCGTTCGGCGAGCGCATACAGTTCGTCGTATGGCGCGTTCTCGCTCATTTTTTGATTACGCTCGCGATCACGGACAGGAGTTCCTCTCCGTCAACCGGTTTGGTGATATAACCACGCGCACCTTGGCGTTCGCCCCAGACCTTGTCAGTTTCCTGGTCCTTGCTGCTCACGATGATGACCGGAATGTGCTTGGTATTCTCCCCGCGACAGATCTGCCGTGTCGCCTGAAAGCCGTTCATGTCCGGCATCACGATGTCCATCAGGACCACATCCGGTTGCTCGGTGTTGGCCAGCGCGACGCCGTCGCGCCCGTTCTCTGCCGTCAGGACAATGTGCCCGATACCTTCCAACATATCCTTGAACTGGAAGATCTCCGTGGGGGAGTCGTCAACTACGAGTACTTTCGCCATATCTCACACAAACCCGGCTAGTCCGCCACTTTCACGTGGTCCCGAATCGCACTCAGGAGTTCGTCCTTGGAGAACGGCTTCGTGAGGTACTGGTCGGAACCGACGATTCTTCCCTTGGCGCGATCGAAGAGGCCGTCCTTGGACGACAGCATAATGACCGGCGTGCCCTGGAATGCGCTGTTGTTCTTGATCAGCGCACACGTCTGGTATCCGTCGAGTCGCGGCATCATGATGTCGACGAAGATGATCGAAGGGTTCGTATCAGCGATCTTCGACAGCGCATCAAAGCCGTCTGTCGCCGTCGTTACCTCACAGCCTGCCTTGGTCAGCAGCGTTTCGGCCGTCCGGCGAATGGTCTTGCTGTCGTCGATGACCATTACCTTGACGCCTTCGAAATTGTCTTCCATAGGCTCGAACCCCTATCTACAATCGCGCGGACCGGGATTGGATAAAAAATTATTTTGTGTCGGTGCCTTGCAGCGCTTTTGTAACACAGTATTTAACCCCATTCCATAAGTACCAGACAGACAAGGGAATTCATCACATTCCGACATTTTCTGGTTACAATTGGAACGGACGGCGCCCGGAGAATTCAGGCGCATTATAACTCCGATGAGGCATGAGACGTTGAGCAGGAACCTGGGTGTTGTCATGGACCCGATCGGGTCGATCAATCCCAAGAAGGACAGTACCCTCGCCATGATGATCGCCGCCCAGGCGCGTGGCTACCGTCTGTTTGTCATCGAACTGGGTGGTCTTTACGTCACAGAGGGCAGCGTCTTCGCGCGCCAGCAGGAAGTACGGGTCGCAGACGACCCCACTCACTGGTTCGATGTGGTCGACATTCGAACAACGCCGCTCTCTGAGCTCGATGTTGTCCTGATGCGCAAGGATCCGCCGTTCGACATGGAGTACATCTATGCAACCTACCTGCTGGAGCTGGCTGAGGGACAGGGCGTACCCGTACTGAATCGGCCCGGCAGCATCCGGGACTGCAACGAGAAGCTCTTTGCGCTCCACTTCCCGCAATGCTGCCCGCCGCACCTCGTTTCGCGCGATGCGGGGCTTCTCCGGGAATTCCACAAGGCGCACGGAGACGTCATCTTCAAACCGCTCGACGGCATGGGCGGCGAGTCGATCTTCCGCCTGACGCGCGAGGATCCAAACGTCAGCGTGATCATCGAGACACTGACGCGCCGCGGAGAGCGGCGAATCATGGCACAGCGCTATATTCCCGAGATCATCAAGGGCGATACCAGGATCCTGCTCATCAACGGGGAGCCCGTGCCGTATGGGCTCGCGCGGATTCCAGCCCAGGGTGAAACCCGCGGGAACCTCGCTGCGGGCGGCGCTGGCGTCGGTCGCGCACTGACGGACCGCGACTATTACATTTGCGAGCAGGTCGGTCCTGTCCTCAAGGAAAAGGGACTCTATTTCACCGGCATCGACGTGATCGGCGACTATCTCACAGAGATCAACGTAACCTGCCCGACCTGCATCCGGGAACTCGACAAGGCCTTCGACCTGGACATTGCCGGGGATTACCTGGAATTCATCGATAAACTGGTTGCCTGATGGCCGCGGTGATGCCCCCGATGCCCGCCGCCCCGCCAGGTGCGGGGGACCGGCTGACGTTCACCGTTTTCCTTGCGATCGCTATCCACGCCGCCGTGATTCTCGGCATCACCTTCCAGTTCCACAAACCGGGGCCGTCCACGCACACCATGGAAGTGACGCTGGCGCAGCACCGCAACGAGAATCGCCCCGACAAGGCAGACTACCTGGCGCAGTTCAACCAGGTCGGCAGCGGCACGCTCGAAGAAAAGGCGATGACCACAACGACAACCGAAGCCGAATTCCACGACACGGTCATCCGGGAGACGTCACCGCAGCAGCAGGTGGCAACCGCACCCCATGAGGTCGAGGCGAGGGCCGCGGTTGTGACCACCCGGGGGGCAAGTGACCGCAAAGCGCCCGACCGCACGGCGCCGGAACCGCGCCCCGTGGACAACGACAGCCCGGTTGAAAAGACGCTGCTGCAGAAAAGTCTCGAGATCGCGAGCCTGGAGGCGCGGCTCGACCAGCAGCGGCAGATTTACGCCAAGCGGCCACGAATCAAACGCCTGACGAGCCTCTCCACCGCGTCGAGCGTCGATGCCTACTACCTGAATTCCTGGCGTCGAAAGATCGAGAAGGTGGGTAACCTGAACTATCCCGCCCAGGCCCGCCGTGACCGGATCTACGGCAGTCTTCGCCTGATGGTGGCAGTGCTGCCCGACGGCTCACTCAAGAATGTGGAACTGCTCGAGTCATCCGGTCACCCGGTCCTGGATGACGCCGCCATCCGCATCGTCCAGCTATCCGCGCCGTTTGCGCCGTTCCCGGACGAACTCAGGGAGACGACAGACGTGCTCGAGATCATCCGAACCTGGCAGTTCCGCAAGAACAGTTCGCTCTCGAGCTTCTGATGTCCACAATCGAGAGCTTTCGCAACCAGTTCCTGGTGTCCATGCCCTCGCTCAAGGGTGACTACTTCGAAGATACGATCAGCCTGATGATCGATCACAACGACGAAGGCGCCTTCGGACTCATCGTCAATCGCCTCCTCAAGACCAGGCTGGTCGAAATCTTCCCCGATGTCAGCGGTGTCTTCGATTGTCCCGTGCTGGAGGGTGGACCCGTCGAGCAAAACCGCGTCTTCTTCCTCCACGAGGCCGGTACGCACTACGAGTCCACGCTCGAGGTGAGCGATGAAGTCTTCCTGACCACATCGGCGGACTTCATCGACGCAATGAAAAAGGGCACCGCGCCGCGTCGTACGCTCGCGCTTCTCGGCTATGCCGGATGGGGCAGTCGTCAGCTCGAAGACGAAATCGCCACCAATGCCTGGCTCCTGACGCCCGCCAATGCGCTGATCGTTTTCGATACGCCGTTCGAGGACCGCACCCGGGCAGCAGCCGCCACGCTCGGTGTCGACCTGAACCTGATCGCGCCCTCGGCAGGACACGACTAGTGCCGGGCATTATCATGGGTTTCGATTTTGGCACGAGCAAGATCGGGGTTGCAGTGGGGCAACATGTGACCGGCACCGCGACGGCGGTCGGGATCGTGCGGTCGAGAGACGGGATACCCGACTGGTCGCAACTGGACAAACTCGTTAGCGAATGGGAGCCCGACATCTTTGTGGTGGGCCTGCCGCTGAATATGGACGGCAGTGAGAGCGAGATGTCAGCACGCGCCCTGAAGTTTGCAAGGCGGCTTGAAGGGCGCTATCACAAGCCCGCGAAGACCATGGACGAGCGCCTCACCACACGTGAGGCCTCAGCCTACGCCGAAGACGGGGAGCCCGTGGATGATATCGCGGCGAGGCTGATCCTCGAGAGTTGGCTGAGGGAGTCGCCGCGCCAGACGTAGCTACCGACGACGCATCCCGACGTCGTCGTCCGTCGATTGCAGCGAGAGCCCGGACATCGACGACGACTGCGGTCCTTCGCCCGCCAGCTTGATGAGCAGTCGCAGGTCGTTGGCCGAATCCGCCGATGCCAGTGCCGCCTCGTACGTAATCTCGCCCGCCGAGTACAGTTTGTAGAGCGCCTGGTCGAACGTCTGCATACCCTGTTCGGACGACTTGCTCATGATTTCCTTCAGGGTATGCACTTCGCCCTTCCTGATAATGTCCGAGACGAGCGGTGTGTTGATCAGCACTTCGATTGCCGCACGACGGCCCTTGCCGTCCTGCGTCGGGATCAACTGCTGCGCGACCATGCCACGCAGGTTGAGCGACAGGTCCATCCAGACCTGGTCGTGACGATCCGCGGGGAAGAAGTTGATGATCCGGTCCAGTGCCTGGTTTGCGTTGTTCGCGTGGAGGGTGGCAAGACAAAGGTGACCGGTTTCCGCAAACGCCACCGCGTAATCCATGGTTTCGCGGGTCCGGATCTCACCGATCATGATGACGTCGGGCGCCTGTCGAAGGGTATTCTTGAGCGCGATTTCAAAACTCGGCGTGTCCACGCCCACCTCGCGCTGGGTCACCATGCAACCGCGGTGTTCGTGTATGAATTCGATCGGGTCCTCGATCGTGATGATGTGACCGCGACTGTTCTCGTTACGATGACCGATCATCGCCGCAAGCGATGTGGACTTACCGGTACCGGTCGCACCGACGAAAATGATGAGCCCGCGCTTGGTCATCGCAAGCGTCTTGATGACGTCCGGGAGTTGCAGGTCGTCACAGGTGGGAATGTGCGACTCGATACGCCGCAGCACCATGCCTGCAAAGTTGCGCTGGTAAAACGCACTGACACGGAAGCGACCCGCAACCGGGGAGTGAATCGCAAAGTTACACTCGCGCTCCGATTCGAACTCGTGTACCTG
>JAGRIN010000238.1 GCA_020443245.1 Pseudomonadales bacterium | reverse complement strand
TGTCGATGAGGATGAATCCCGGTTCGGCAAAGTCGTAGGTGGACGACATGATCATGTCCCACAGGCGCCGGGCCTTGAGGGACTTGGTGATGCGGCATGCGACCAGGCCTTCCTCGTTGGTGACGTAGCCTTCCTTCACGGGGAACTCACGCCACAGTACGCGGCTCGAGTCCTTGAGGTCGATGTCGTCGGTGTCTACCTCTTCTTGCGTCATCGGGAAGGAGAGGGGCCACTCGGCGTCGCTTTTGACCGCTTCCATGAACTCGGCGGTGATGAGCAGCGACAGGTTGAACTGGCGCAGCCGGCCGTCCTCACGCTTGGCGCGAATGAATTCGGTCACGTCCGGATGGCCAACGTCGAACGTCGCCATCTGGGCGCCGCGACGTCCGCCGGCACTGGAGACCGTGAAGCAGGTTTTGTCGTAGATATCCATGAACGACAACGGGCCCGAGGTGTAGGCACCGGCGCCGGTCACATAGGCGCCTTTGGGACGCAGCGTGGAGAATTCGTAGCCGATGCCGCATCCGGCCTTGAGCGTCAGGCCGGCTTCCACGTTCTTGTGGAGGATATCCTCCATGGAGTCGCGGATCGTACCGGAGACGGTGCAGTTGATGGTCGACGTCGCTGGTTTGTGTTCCTGCGCACCGGCGTTGGAGGTGATTCGCCCGGCGGGGATGACGCCATGGCGCAGCGCCCACAGGAACTGCTCGTACCAGTGTTCGCGCTTGTCTTTGGCCTCGACCTCGGCCAGTGCACGTGCCACGCGCTTGAAGGTGTCGTCGATCGTCTTGTCGACCTTCACGCCCTTCTTGGTCTTGAGACAGTACTTGCTGTCCCAGATGTCGAGGGAGGTTTCCTGGTATTTGATTTCGTTGACGCTTTTCGGAATAGCTTTGAGTTCGGGTTTGCTGGCCGAAGATTCCATTGACTCTGACTCTCCTGGTTGCCCTGGTTGCGCTCGTTTTTCCACTTGTTATTCGCAGCTTATTCTTGTTTTATGCAGCGGTTATCCAAGGATTTATACCGCACTTATTCACAGCTTTTGCACCCCCAATTGTGGATAGCCGGTGACCGGCTTTTTGGCGCGCAGCGGCAAGATATTGTGCCCAAAGGTGAGGATTAGCACAATATGTTGTGGAAACAGTTCGTCGGTGAAAAATGGATTTTTGATGGAGATTTGGGGCCACGTTTTGAATCTAACGGGCTGGATGAGGGGGCGTGAAGGTGCACTTCGCCCTGAAAATAAAGGGGTCAGGTTATGAATAGTGTTGAAGGAAAGGTCGCGATTGTCACCGGTGCGGGCAGCGGAATCGGGGAGGCTACGGCAAAGCTCCTCGCCCGGGCCGGGGCGGCCGTCGTGGTCACCGACGTCGACAAGCCGAAAGCGGACGACGTCGCCCGCGCGATCGAAGCGGAAGGCGGGGAATCGCTCGCGATCCACCACGACGTGACCCGCGAAGACCATTGGGACGAGGTGATCTACCACACCCAGGCCGACTTCGACAGGCTCGACATCCTGGTGAACAACGCCGGTGTCAGCGGTGCCGGTATGGGCACACTGGAAGACCAGACGCTGGAGACCTGGCACGCGGTGATGCGGGTGAACCTGGATGCTGTGTTCCTCGGCTGCCAGAAGGCCGTGATTGCGATGAAGGAAGCGGGCGGCGGGTCCATTATCAATATCTCCTCGGTGATGGGCATTGTCGGCGGCGCGGGCGCGGCATACAACGCATCGAAGGGTGGCGTTCGTCTGCTGACCAAGTCTGTTGCGGTCTATTGCGGCAACAACGGCTACAACATTCGCGTCAACTCGATTCACCCCGGCTACATCTGGACCCCGATGGTGCGCAGTATCGTCAACGTCATGCCCGCCGAAGAGAACATGACCGAGGACGGGTTGCGTGCGATGCTCACCGAGCGTCACCCGATCGGACGCCTGGGTGAGGCGATCGATATCGCTCGCGGTGTCCTGTTCCTCGCCTCGGACGACTCGAGTTTCATGACCGGCTCCGAACTCGTGATTGATGGCGGCTATACAGCCGTTTGATCGTCGTCAAAGAGTTAAGGATTTATTCAGGTTACAAAGCGCATCCTGCAACGGAAATTCCGTAGTCGTCCGTAAAAAGTTGAGACGGACAATTGATGAGGATGCGTCCATGAAGAGACCATTAAACCTGCTCGGTGTTGTGCTTGTCAGCGGAGCACTTGCGTTGACGTCCGTCGGCGCCAGCGCGGATCGCGGCAATCATGATCGAGGCCGGGATGACCGGCATAGCAACCGCTATCATCGCGACTATCACGCGGGCCAGCGCGTTCACGTGCTGCCCTCGCGACACTACTACAGGACCGTGGTGCGAGGACGACCCTACTACTATTACAGCGGCGTGTTCTATGAACCGCAGCCCTATGGTTACATCGTCGTGAATGCCCCCATTGGTGCACGCGTCCAGACATTGCCGAGCGGCTACGTCAGTTTTGGAATCGGCGGCCATCGATACTTCTATGTGAACACGACCTATTACCTGTGGAACGATCGTACCCGGGACTATGTGGTCGTGGAAAAACCCGCGGGTGCCGATACGGCCCTGGCGGGTAGCCAGGAAGTCGCGAGCGCCGCCGAGCTTTACATTTATCCGCGCAACGGCCAGTCCGAAGAACAACGCGACAAGGACCGTTACGAGTGTCATCTCTGGGCCAAGGGGCAGACCAATTACGACCCGAGTTTGCCTAACCAGCCGGCCGATATGGCGCCGGATTATCGTCGGGCGATGTCGGCCTGTCTCGAAGGAAGGGGGTATACCGTCAAATGAACACCAGGATCATGATTGCATCGGCGCTCCTGACGATGGCCGCCTCGACCTCGGCCTGGGCCAAACCGGGTGATGTTTACATCTATCCGGCGAAGGGCCAGAGCACCGAACAGACCGAGAAAGATCGGTATGAGTGCTATGTCTGGGCCAGCAAGGAATCCGGCTTCGACCCATCGCGTAACTCAAGCAGCCAGCCGGATGTCGTTCGGGTGCCTGTCGGCAAGAACGAGAAGCAGGGTGCGGCGATCGCCGGGACGATTATCGGCGCCATTGCCGGCGCGGCGATCGGGTCTCACGACGCCAATGCCGGGCAAGGCGCCGTCGTGGGCGCGGCAGCCGGTACCATGATCGGCGCCGCCGTCGAGCAAGGCGGTCAGGCCAGGGCCGAAGCCGAGGCACGCGATCGAGCGGAAGACATTGCGAGGGAACAGGCCGCGCAGGCAGATCGTGAGAGCGGTTACCGGCGCGCGTTCAGCGCTTGCCTCGAGGGGAGGGGCTACGTGGTTCGCTGAGCCGCGCCGGCCTCTCGGGAGGCCGTTGTCAGGCGGTGAAGGGATATTCCTGTGCGGATCGGAGCTTGTCTTCGATCTGCAGCAGGGCATGGCTGATTTCGGGCCGCTGCATGCTCTTTTCCTCGAAACAGAAACGAACCCCCGTGCAGAACAGGCCCTTGGCGCGTGCTTTGCTCGTGATGACTTGTGCCTTCAATTCACGTATGTGTATCTCGTAAACGCGCAAATCCAGGATGAGCTTCTCGCCTTTACTGAATTGCTTGGGACTGGAGAATTGCAGCCCGGCGAGACTGAAGTCGAGGCACTCGCTCGTCGGGTTGATGGACAAGATTCCCTTGATACCCGGGCGCGCGACATCGAGCTCGAGGTCCGACCTTTGGTATCGTCTATGGCGCCTGCGTTCTTTTTCCATTATTAGAGCGCTCTCATCGACATTATTTCATCCGACCCTCTGCCACAGGTTTAGTTCACTCCCCTAATCAGCCGGCCGGGCAGGGCCCCTGTCGACTCACCATGCTCGAAGGTGACCTGCCCTGACACCACGGTTGCATCGTAGCCCACGGCTTCCTGCACGAGTCGTCGTCCCTGCGCCGGCAGGTCATGGACCATGCGAGGCGGCCGGATATTGAGGCGTTCGTAGTCGATAACGTTGAGATCGGCCTTCATGCCGGGCGCCAGTACGCCGCGATCGTGAAGGTCGTACATTCTCGCCGTGTCCAGCGTCTGCTTGCGAACGATGAGTTCCAGCGGCAGCGTTTCGCCGCGGCGGCGGTCCCGGGTCCAGTGGCTCAGCATGAAGGTGGGGATACTGGCGTCACAAATCACGCCGCAGTGAGCGCCGCCGTCCCCGAGTCCCACGATGGCGTGGTCGTCCAGGATCATCTCGCGAATCGACTCGAAGTCGCCATAGGAGTAGTTGAACAGCGGGTAGAACAAGAGGCCCTTGCCTGCTTGCGACATCATGGTGTCATAGATCACTTCATAGGGAGACTTGCCGCTGCGCGCCGCAATCCCCGCGATGGATTCGTCCGGGCCAGGCTCATAGTTGGGCGGATCGCCCATCGGGAACAGTTTCGCAAAATTGCTCACAACGCTTCGTGCGGTATAGGGTAGCCGGCTGACGTCGACATCTTCCGCGAGCAGTTGTGCGCGAACCTCAGGCGTGCCCAGTTTCGCGATACGCTCGGCCACAGGGAGCGAGGCCAGGTTGCGGTAGGTCTGGTGCGCGATGAAGGGATGAAGCGATGACTCCCAGCCCAGCAGCAGGCTGATCGGGCGTCCTGCGACTTGCGCGGTGATTGCCGGCCCTTCTGCGCTCCGGCAGAGTTCGAGCATCTGCTTGTATTTTTCGGGAACGTTGTCGACCTGCGTCAGCAGGAACCACACACGTCGACCGGACTCGCGCGCGAGGCGCTTCAACCAGTCGGTTTCTTCCACAGGATGGCGGAAGTCGGAAACCAGCCCGAATACACCTTTGTTCATCCTGCCCATCTGCGCGACGATGGCGTCCACTTCCTTGTTGCCTGCATGATACGAAGGAATACTTTCGCCCTTCGATGTGCGGTGATTCAGCGTGCGTGACGTGGTAAAACCGAGGGCGCCGGCCTTGATGCCTTCGGTGACGAGTTCGACCATGCGGGCGACTTCGGCATCAGTCGGGTCCTGCTGCGTCTCGCCCCGGTCGCCCATCACATAGGTACGCAACGGGCTGTGGGGAAACTGGGCGCCGATGTCGACGGCGCGCTTCATGCTGTCCAACGCCTCGAGGTACTCCGGGAACGATTCCCAGTTCCACTTCAGGCCTTCCGCAAGCGCTGTGCCGGGGATGTCCTCGACGCCTTCCATCAAGCTGATGAGTTTCTCGTGGGCATCGGCTTTGACGGGTGCGAAGCCCACACCACAGTTGCCCATCACGATGGTCGTGACGCCATGCCAGCAAGAGGGAGAAATGAGCGGGTCCCAGGTAGCCTGGCCGTCATAGTGCGTGTGGATGTCAACGAATCCGGGCGTGACAAGGCGGCCGGTTGCGTCGATTTCACGCTTTGCCTTGCCGACATGTTTGCCGACTTCTGTGATCCGGTCGCCATCGATTGCGACGTCTGCGACGCATCGCGCAGCGCCGGTCC
>JAGRIN010000237.1 GCA_020443245.1 Pseudomonadales bacterium | reverse complement strand
CCTTTTATCGATCGCTGGGTGGGGCATCATCTCCTGTTGTCCACTTTACGTTTGAACGTTGAATCGTTGCGCATCGTGCCCGTAACGCCCGCGCTCGAGGCTGCGGCGCGAGATGTCGTGGTATCGGGCCTGACGGAGCATTTCGGCACCTATCGTTCGGATGCGAATCCGGACCTTGCCGATCTCGCGAGCGCTTACCCAGGCGAATCTTTCTTCGTAGGAACCTGCGCCGGCACGGTTATCGCGACAGGTGCGCTTGTTCCGGAGTCGCGCGGCATCGTTCGGGTTGTTCGGATGTCGGTGGCGCGCGCGGCAAGGCGCGAGGGCATCGGTTCGGCCATGCTGCGCCACTTGCTCACGGTTGCGCATTCGCGAGGGTACGGGGAAGCGGTGTTGGAAACTACCAGCACCTGGCGTGAGGCGATAGACTTTTACCTGGCGCAAGGATTCGAGATTGAAGGGGAATCCGGCGGCGATACGTGCTTTCGCAAGCTGCTCTAGCCTCACAGCCGCGCGAACCCCAGGGCTCGATATACCTGAACAAGAGCGAGACACCAATGAAAAAGATCAACCTGAACGAGAAGTTCGAATTATTCGATGACACCTGGCATCCACGTATTGTGGCATCGTCGAATGGCCAGTTGATCAAGCTCGCCAAGGGTGAAGGCGAACTTGTCTGGCATTCTCATGAGAACGAGGACGAAGTGTTCCTTGTGCTCGCCGGTGAATTGACGCTTGCGTTTCGTGACGAGCGTGTGGTCCTTGAAGCTGGCGAGATGTATGTGGTGAGCGCGGGGCGCGAACACTGTCCCAGCGCTGCACCCGGTACACGCTTCTTGCTGATTGAGCCGGCAACGACGCAGCATACCGGCAACGTTGTATCCGAGAAGACCGTCAGCGTCTCGGCGCAAGAGTGGATTTGAAGGTTCGACGCGTTAAGATACGCAGGTCGGCAGCAGAGGCGGCGCCATGAACGACAAACAGCAGGTCGAGCGCGTGTTCGCACGACTCTTCAACGGTGGGTTGATCGAGCGCGTGCCCAAGCGGGCGGACGATGCCCAGGTGTTTCTGGCCCTTGCAGCCGCGAGTCTGCCTGGCGCGGCGCATGCGGAGACGGAGGTCAATCTCCATCTTGCAGCCTGGCTAGAAGACATCGTCACGCCGGTCAGCATGGACTATGTAACGGTCCGGCGCGCGCTGGTTGACGCGCAATTCCTCCTGCGTGATGTGTCGGGCCACCGGTATTCACCTAATTTCCGAAAGATCTCCAGCGTCCTGACCGAAGAGGCGATGCAGGTTCGCCCGGTGGACGTGATGATCCAGGTGCATGCCGAGCGCGAGGCCCGTCGGCGAGCCCGCGTATCCTGACCGACAGCATGCGGCCCTTGATCGTCAGCGGCTGTCCGGGCGCCGGGAAATCGACCGTGACGCGCCGGCTTGCCGCAATGTGCGACCGGGGTGTTCGCGTCGATACCGATGCGTTCTTCGACTTTATCGCACATCCCATCGATCCCTCGAAGCCTGCGAGTGCGAAGCAGAACGAATCAGTCGTGCGTGCCTGGTGCGCGACCGCGAGCGCGTTCGTGAGTGGGGGGTACGACGTGTTCGTCGATGGCGTTATCGGCCCCTGGTGGTTTCCGGTGATACGGTCGGTACTGGGCAAATTCGATTTCGTGTTACTCACGGTGCCGCTGGAAGTGTCTCTTGCGCGCGTGCATGCGCGGGAGGGGCAGCCTGGCGCACGGCCCAGCGTCGTAGAACGTATGTATCCCCAGTTTGCGCGATTGGCAGATGAATTTGCGTCGCAGTCGATCGAAACGGATGGCCTGGATATCGCCTCGACCGTGCAGCGCGTCCTGGCCCTGCAGACGTCCGGTCGTTGCAGGGTGGCTGGTTGAAACGTCGGGTGCGAGCGCTGTGAGGAAGGATCTGACATGAAGCATGCCGGCCCCCGTACGATTGCGAGGCTCGAAGAACTGCTCGAAGTGCTGCGCCAGTTCCCGCAACTCAAGGAGAAGAAACAGGGCGTGTTCTATCGGAAGTCGCGGGCATTCCTGCACTTTCATGAAGACGGCGAGGACATCCATGCGGATGTTCGGCTGGGCGGCGATGACTTCGAGCGCTTCCGGTGCACGACGCGTCGCGAACAACTTTCACTTGCAAAGCGAATCCGCGAACAACTCGATGGTGATCAATGACGATCGGCGTTCGTCTCCTTCGATGTCCGATGGATGCTGCCGACGATGGAGTGTTTTGTGAACTCGCGGGCCGCGTATTCGAGGAATCCAGCCAGGATTACCTGCACTGGCGGCTCGACAACATGCCGGACGTGACAGTGTTTATCGCGAGCGTTGACGGAGTGCCGGCGGGTTTTAAAGCCGGTTACGCGGCGACCGGGTCGAGATACTACAGCTGGCTGGGTGGCGTGGACCCGGCGTGGCGGCGGCTCGGTGTGGGTGCTGCGCTCATGGTGGCGCAGCACCAGTGGCTCATGGAGAGTCGTTATGATCTCGTCGAGACACATGTCGACCAGGAGAACACCGCGATGATCGCGCTCAACATGGCGCATGGTTTCGAGATCACAGGCATGTTCTTGAAGCGCGGCAAACCCAACTACATAATGCAGCGAAACGTTGTCCGATAATTCCATGCCCCTTTCCCTGCCGCCTCTCGCCGTGACCGTGGTGCTGCTTTGTCTCAGCAATGTCTTCATGACATTTGCGTGGTATGCGCACCTCAAGGAACTCAGCGATCGACCCTGGATTGTCGCCGCCCTGATCAGCTGGGGCGTTGCACTGTTTGAATATCTCTTGCAGGTTCCGGCAAACCGGATCGGTTTTACGGTCCTGACTATCGGCCAGCTCAAGATCCTGCAGGAAGTGATTACGCTCACGGTATTCGTCCCGTTCGCGTACTTCTACCTGAAGGAACCGCTTAAACTCGACTACCTGTGGGCCGCAATCTGTATCCTGGGGGCGGTCTATTTCATTTTTCGCAGCAAGCTCGCCGCGTCGTGAGATACTTACGATGCCCCTCGGCCCCCGCACGCGTGTCGACCTGAACATGGTCACGATCGAGCCAGGCGAAGGGCGCCACCTTTTTGGCATCAGTGCATCAGGGTATGACGCGATTCGGCCGGGTTACCCTGATTGGCTATTCGAGGCGCTCGATAAGACCTGCCGCCTTGCCGACGCCGTGGTGCTCGACGTCGGCGCCGGCAGCGGTCTTGCCACACGGGAATTGCTCGCAAGAGGGGCCAGTGTCCTCGCCGTTGAACCGGACGAACGTTTTGCCGGACAGCTGTCGAGGCTGGGCGGGTCTTTCCCCGGCAGGCTCGAGGTAAAGCAGGAGAGTTTCGAAGCAGCGGCGATAGCGCCCGGTGCTTTCGATCTGGTGATCTGCGCGACATCGATGCATTGGCTCGACCCCGGAGCCGGCATCGAGAAGCTGGGCCTCTGTTTGCGTGCGGGTGGGTGGCTCGCCGCAATATGGAATCTTTTCGGCGATTCCGCACGATCGGATGCGTTTCACGACGCAACCGTGTCGTTACTGTCGCCGCTGCCGGTGTCGCCCTCTGCAGGCACCGGTGTCGAGTATGGTATGGATATCGACGCACGGCGCCAGGATTTCCAGCGCGCGGGCGCCGGCGACGAGTTCATGCACAAGAAGAGTTCGTGGGAACTCGTGCTGGACGCGCGGGGTGTTCGGAACTTGTATGGTACATTTTCCGGCATCAACAAGCTTTCCGATGAAGCACGCGAACATGTCCTGGATGCCCTCGAGGCGATCGCAAGGGAACAATTTGCGAACAGGGTGGTGAGGAACATGGTGACGACAATGTATCTGGGCCGGAAACGGGAGTACGCATGACGGAAGATTCCCTTGCGCATGAGCCATTCAGCTATGAAGACTGCAAAAATGGCCTTGTCAGGATTCGTTACGAGGGCAAGGTCGTGAAGAACCTTGGGCAGAAAGAGGCGATGCGTTTCCTCGCTCGCGTGGAAGGCGCGAACGCGCGCGGTGCCCAGATGCTGATGGCGAAAGTGACCGGCCAGTTCAAATTCGGCAATGAACGCGAAGGAAAGGAAAAGGCGAGGCGATGAGCGACGACTCGGAATCCGTGCTGCCGACAGCGATCGCTGATTTTCTCAAGCGGGACTCGGCAGGTGGCATTGTACTGATGGGGACCGCGGTTCTCGCGATTGTCCTTGCCAACTCACCGCTGGAGCACTACTACCATCTCTTGCTCGACACGCGCGTCCTGGTCGCGGTCGGGGCGTTCGAGCTGGGAAAACCCCTGCTCTTGTGGGTGAACGACGGCCTGATGGCACTGTTCTTTTTGCTGGTCGGGCTCGAACTCAAGCGTGAAGTGATCGACGGTGAACTGTCGTCCGTGAAGTCGGTGGTTTTTCCAGCGATCGGGGCGATCGGCGGGATGGCTGTACCGGCAATGATCTACGTGGCGCTCAACTTCGATGATCCGTTGGAACTGAACGGTTGGGCAATCCCGGCAGCGACTGACATCGCGTTTGCGCTGGGTGTGCTGATGTTGCTTGGGCCGCGAGTGCCCACCAGTATGAAAATCTTCCTGACCTCGCTCGCGATATTCGATGACATCGGGGCGATTGTGATCATTGCAATATTTTATACCTCGAATCTCTCGCTCCTTGCGCTTGCGGTCGCGGGCGCGTGTGTCTGTGTCCTGTTCGTCCTGAACTGGCGCGGTGTTGCGTTGACCAGCCCCTATCTCGTTGTGGGACTCGTCATGTGGACGGCCCTGTTGAAGTCGGGCGTGCATGCGACACTGGCGGCCGTGGTCCTCGCGATGTTCATCCCTATGCGGGATGCAAAATCGCCCGATGCACCGTCGCCATTGACAGTCCTGGAACATGACTTGCACTCTGTTGTGGCGTTTATCGTGTTACCGGTATTCGCGTTTTGCAACGCGGGCATTTCACTCTCGGGCGTCGGCATGGACCAGGTGCTGCACTCGGTGCCGGTGGGGATCGCCCTCGGGCTCTTTCTCGGCAAGCAGGTCGGGGTGTTTGGATTCTGCTGGCTCGGGGTGAAGATCGGCCTTGCAAGGATGCCGTCCGGTATGTCCTGGCTCTCTCTCTACGGCATATCGCTACTGTGCGGGATCGGCTTTACGATGAGCCTCTTTATTTCAAGCCTCGCGTTCGACGATGCGAACGTTGACCGGCTCTTTGACGAACGTCTTGGCATCGTGGCGGGCTCTGTGCTTTCGGGTATTGTCGGTTACCTCGTGCTACGCGTTTCGCTTCGACGTGGAGGGGCAAAGTCGTGATTCTCGAAGTCGCGATGCTGGATGTCAGGCCGGGCGATGAAGCGGCATTCGAAGCGGCATTTGCCGAGGCGCAGTCGATAATCAGCTCGATGCGAGGCTACGTCGACCACACGCTCGCACGGTGCATCGAGAATGCGTCGCGC
>JAGRIN010000236.1 GCA_020443245.1 Pseudomonadales bacterium | reverse complement strand
ATCGGTGCCTTCAAAGAATCGTTTCATCAGGAATGTTCCTCGAACGTTCGGCCAAAAAAAAGCGGCACGCCCAAGTTGGCATCCCGCAACGCCACGTATTTAAGAACATCTGCAAATTAATTCAAGCGGTCGGCGAAAAAATTCTTCGCCGTCCGTCGACTATGACTGAGGGCAAATCAGGTACTTCCTGCCGGTCGCCTGGGCGCCGTAATCACGCAGCGCTTCGAGAGACAATGCCTGGGCCAGCGATACTTCGTGGGAATAGGAACTCGCGAATGTCGTTTTGATCTCACGCGCGACCCGCGATCGCAACTCCCCTGCAGCTTGTTGGCCGATTTTGATGAGAAAGGGTGTGAGCAGCCAACCGCCGAGTCCCCAGGACATGCCGTAGTTGCGAATCAACGTTGTCGGGGAACGATCGAGGCCACCATAGATATAGACCTGCTTGTAGACCGTAGACCCGTATCGCGAAAAACCGCCGGCAGCGCGATTCGCAGCCGCCTCCATCGCGGTCAGGATCTGGCTCGCCAGGTTTCCGCCGCCGGTCGCATCGAATGCGATGGTAGCGCCCGTCTTCGCGAGCGCATCAGTCAATTGCTCCATGAAGTCCGGTTCCGAAGAATTCACCACGTACTTCGCCCCGAGCGATTTCAGCAGTTCGACCTGCTGCGGCTTCCTGACGATGTTGACGAGGTCCACGCCGTCTTTCAGGCAGATCTTGACCAGCATCTGGCCGAGGTTGGATGCGGCCGCGGTGTGGACCAGCGCCTTGTGACCCTCGCGATGCATGGTTTCGACCATACCGAGCGCAGTCAGTGGATTGACGAAACAGGACGCGCCCTCCTTTGCGGTGGTGCCTTCGAGTAGAACGAGGCAGTCCCGGGCAGGTGCGACGCGGTACTGGGCGTACATCGCGCCGCCGACAAAGGCGACAGTCTTGCCGACCAGTGCCTGCGCATCCGGATCATCCCCCGCCGCGATCACTGTGCCGGCGCCTTCGTTGCCGACCGGCATAGGCTGGTCAATCCTGGCGCCCATCGCCGGCATCACCGCCTGCGGCACACGGGCACGAACAACAGGATGATCCGCGTCGCCACTCACTTCCGCCGTGGACAAGTCCGCCGGCCCGACCAGCAGGCCAAGGTCAGAGGGATTGATCGGCGTTGCCTCGATCCGGATCAGCACATCACCGCCGGTCGGTTCCGGTACTGGTACGTCGACCAGCGCAATTTCGAGCATGCCTTCTTTGGTGATGTTGGACCTGATCTGCAAACCGGTCGTGGCCATGTGCTTTTTCCCTCTATAGATGATGTGTCGGCAGAGGGGCAACATACACTTTCCGGCGCACTGGCGAAACCGCTACCGTGGGGTGTAACCTCGGCGTCGAGGGCCCTGATATGGAACACGTCCCTGCATCCGCCAGGTTCGCGGTAATCGGCTCCGCGGCGTTCTTCATGACCGCGTTGTCGTTTTATGTCATGCAGATGTTGATCAAAACCGGGCTCGAAGCGCCGCAGGATGAACCGCCAGAGCTGTCCGCGCCGGTGATGCCCGCAGTCGAACGCGACAAACCCGAAGTCCGGCAACGTGCAATGCGCGTGGTCCCCGCCGAATTGCCACCGACACCTGAAGGCACGCCCATCGCGCCGTCCGATGTCATGCGCTCCGTCAAAGCCGACCGACCGACATTCGGCTCGGTCGTAATCGATCCGGGCGAGTCGGACTTCGAACTGTATCCACCTGTGCAGGACCTGATCCCGTTGTATGTTGTCCAGCCTGTCTATCCGTTCCGCGCGGTGATGAAGGAAGTGGAAGGATATGTCATCGTGAATTTCAACGTTCGCGCGAACGGCACCGTCCAGAATCCCGTGGTGGTGGAATCGATCCCCGGCACACTGTTTGATGAGGCGGCACTCAGCGCGGTGGCAAAGTTCAAGTTCCAACCGCGAATGGTCGGCGGCGACGCGATTCCCGTGAACGACGTGCAACTCAGGTTCGTGTTCCGGCTCGGCGTAGACGGTCGCGGGTTGGCAAACGTGGAGGGTAGCGGCCAGCCCGCCACCACCACGAGGCAGGAAGCAGACGACGATGAATAAGGAGCGAGAGATGACGAGAAGAGTGCTTGCAGGCGTGGCCTTGTTGTTTGTAATGCCCATGCTGAACGCAGCATCATCGACGACATTGGGCTCGGACGATGCGACGCGCTGTTACCAGGAAAGCCGTCTCGTCGTCTCCGAAGCCGGCCTCGAGTTCTGCAACCGCGCCATTGTCCGCGGCGAACTGACAAGGCGGGACCTCGCCGCGACCTACTCGAACCGCGGCATCATCAATGCGAACCTCGGCCGGTTTACCGACGCGCTCGCAGACCACAACAAGGCCATCTCCCTCGCGCCGGATCTCGCCGAGGCCTATATCAACCGCGGAAACACCTACTACCAGACCCGCGATTTCGACCTTGCCGTGGCTGACTACGACAAGGCAGCCGCAATGGAGGCCGAGCCGCGGCACGTGCCTTACTACAACAAGGCATTGACGCTCATCAAGATGAAGCGCCTCGATGAGGCGAAGGCCGCCTTCAAGGAAGCGCTGGTTTTCCTGCCAGACTCCCGCAAGATCAAATCCCAGCTCGAGCAACTGGACAACTATCGATGAAGCCATTACGTCTTGCCGGTTTGATATTGCTCGCCTGCGTCGCATCGCGCGTGCATGCCGAGGCAATTCTCCATCCCATCTCCAGCGGACTGGGAAACCGGGACCTGACAATCTCACCGGACGGGGACACCTTGCTCACTACCCTGATAGCACCTGCGAACCAGTTTGCCGCGATCGTTATTTACAAGCGCAAGAACGGACAATGGCAGGACCCCGCGCTCGCCCCTTTCTCAGGTCGTTATCCGGATATCGAACCGATGTTCGCGCCTGACGGCAAGTCGCTCTACTTCTCATCGACCCGGCCCAAACCAGGGCGAGACGGCGACGATTGGGACATCTGGATGACCTCACGGACCGAAAACGGCTGGACCGAGCCCGTCAACCTGGGTGCGCCGGTCAACACGTCCGGGAACGAGTTCTACCCGTCCATCGCTTCAAACGGCAACCTGTACTTCACTGCCGAGCGCGAGTCAGGCGTCGGCGGCGAGGACATCTTCCGCGCAGTCGCGACAGCCGGGCACTTTGCCCACATTGAGGTCGTTACTGGCGTCAGCACCGAAGGCGGTGAATTCAACGCGTTCGTCGCGCCGGACGAAAGTTATATCTTCTACAGCGCGGATGGGCGCGCAGGCGGACCGGGCCGGGGCGATCTGTACGTGAGCATGCGGGCCGGGGACGGCAAGTTCGGGCCTGGCCGGCTTCTCGCCGAACCGGTCAACTCTCCTGCCCTGGATTATTGTCCGGGTGTGTACGGCGGCAGGCTGTACTTCGCGAGCCGGCGACAGGCATCGATGGATGGCATCGCCAATTACGCCGAGCTGGTCCGTGCACTGTCGGCACCGGGGAACGGACTGGGCGATCTCTACTGGGTGCCGCTCGACGCTGTTCTCGTACCGGAAGCCCCGGCTTCTGCAAACGCGTCCAGGTTGTCGCCGTTTCGCCATGCCTCGCAGATCTTGCGACCACGTACCGTCGATACCTGCTTGCAGTCGCGTTCGAGCTTCTCCCGATTCATCCTCACGCGTTCGGCTTCTGCACGAAGGCGTTCGACAGCGGGCGATCCACAGACCGGAGGTTGCCCGGAACCCGCAACGCGATCGCACCACTCGAGAATCGACTCTCCCGGCGCCGCAGGGGGATAAGACGCCTCGACTATTGCTTCCCCGGGAAACGGCGGCGTGTCACGGTCGGCGGCGGGCAGCTCAAGCGAGGCGCGCCACCCCGAGAGGCCATGTGATGCGAGGCGTGCCGGCGTGACATCAGGTCCTGGCACGACCACCCGGAAAGTGCCCGTCGACTCGCTTGTCACAACCCAAACCGGCGAGCCGATGAGCGCTTCAATCCGGGTTCGCTCTGCCTGCGCGTTGGCCTCGCTACGATAACTGCCCAGCACCCAGACCGGGTCGCCGAATGACGGTATCGCAAATACAAGACACAGGATTACGGCAGCTCGGGACATATGTGTGACAGGACCTTGTTTCCCGGTGTAGCGCCATTCTAGCACCCCGGTTCATCCGAGAACCTTGTAGCCCCGACCCTTCAGGCAATTGCGCACGACGCGCTCCTTGCGTTGCTCTGCGCGTCCGGCACCTTTCGTTGCGCCGGACACGGCGCCGATACCGGCACCCTTGCCGGCTGTTCCACTGTCGCCGATGATCGCGCCGATGGCACCACCCACGGCGGCGCCGATGCCTCCGTGCTTCGCTGCTTCGGCCGGCGTGTTGACCTGCGCCGCATAGGCACGGCACTCGGCGAGGTCCTGGTCAAGTCGAGCAGGATCGACGCCGCGAATATCGACAATCGGGTCGTTTGCGCAGCCCGCAAGCGGTACGAGCAAGAGCCACAGGTATCGTCTTCTCATGCGGATTCCTCCCCTCCCCACGGCAGTCCCTGAACCAGGACGCCTTGACGTAATCTTCCGACACAATGATCCCACAAACACGCTGAATCGCGTGTGAACATCGTGCCACCTTCAAAATCCCGCGAGAAAGGTATTGAATACTCGGCGGACGACCTCAAATTGAACGCTGTCGGACAACAAGTAAACACCGTGGACTTCAAGGATTATTACAAGATTCTGGGAATCGAGCCTTCTGCCTCGGCGGAGGACATCAAGCGCACCTATAAAAAGCTGGCCCGCAAGTACCACCCGGATGTCAGCGACGAGCCGGACGCGCAGGCGAAATTCCAGGAGGTCAGCGAAGCGTACGAGGTCCTGAAAGACAAGGACAAGCGCGCCGAATACGACGAGCTTCGGGAGTACGTGAACAACCCGAACCGCTTCCGCAATGCCGGCGGCGGACAGCACTTTCAATTTGACGGGAACTTCTCGGCGGAGGATCAGTTCGAGGATCTCCTGCGCTCGATCTTTGGCGACGCGAGGGGATTCGACCCTCGGGGTCGCTCGGGCGGTTCTGCGCCACGCGGGCGCGACATTCACCACAGACTGCACATCACACTCGAAGAAGCCTATGCCGGCGGCAGCCGCATGCTCCGTCTCGGCACAATGAACGGCGAGAAGACAATCAACGTCAAGATTCCAAAGGGAATTGCCGAGGGCCGGGAACTCAGGCTCAAGGGCCAGGGCGAAACCGGTCGCGGCGGCGAAGCCGGCGACCTGTACCTGCAGGTCGAGTTCGAGAAACACCCGCTCTATGACGTCGAAGGCGATAACGTGACCCTGGTCCTGCCCGTGGCCCCCTGGGAGGCTGCGCTCGGGACCAGCGTTGAGGTGCCCACGCTTGGCGGGCGCGTCAATCTCCGCATTCCTTCGAACAGCCAGAACGGATCAAGGTTGCGGCTA
>JAGRIN010000235.1 GCA_020443245.1 Pseudomonadales bacterium | reverse complement strand
CGATTGTCGACGCTCGATGAGACATGGTCGGGCACGGTGCACGCGGACGGCGACTGGCGTGATGCGACGAGCCGCTTTGCGCTCCACCTGAAAGGCGATAACGTCGAAATGTTCGGGCAACATATTGCCCGACTTGCGCTCGATGCAACCGGCAAACCTGGCGGTGATGTTGATGCGAGTCTCAACGTAAGCGATTGGCGCTACAGGAGTTATCCGGTCGGTTCGGGAACGCTCACACTGAAAGGCCCCACAGACGATGCCGAGTTGAGCCTCGCCTGGGATCACCCGGATGCACATGTCGAACTTGTTTCAAGCGTCTCTGCCGGTGGTGAGGCGACCCGCGGCGAGATCACGTCCGCGCTCGTGCGTGTCCATGACGAGACGTGGCGACCCGACAAATCGGTTAGCTGGGCGCTGGGGCAGGGCGCAGCGCATTTCGAGGATCACTGTTGGCAGGATGGCGGCGCGAACGTGTGTTTCGAGAACGCGAGGTTGGGCGATGAGATCGCAACGCTGGCGATGCGCATGTCGGACCTGCCGGTCGAACTGACCGACCTGACGCTGGCGCCGGACGTGTCGATTGCGGGCAAGCTGTCAGTCGATTTCTCAGGCGCAGTCGACATGCAGGCGGCGCGGCCGTCGTTCTCGGGTCGACTCGACGTCAACATGCCGTCGACCTCGATCGACTATTTCTCGGATCAGCATCGCAACGTCGATCTTTCGATTCATGCGAGTGTCGATGACAACCACCTTGTTGGAAAGATCGATGGGACGAGCGACGCCGCGAACTTCCTGCGCGGCAATGGCGAGATGCCGGATGTTCGTGACCTGGCGAAGGTGAAATTCCTCGGCCAATTGCAGACCAGCGAGCTTGGCCTCGTGACGGCGTTCGTACCGCAACTCGACAAGGCGGCCGGTAGCCTCGACGCCCGGGTCGATCTCGATACGACGCAGAAGCCCGCGGTGAGCGACGTCGCGGTGCGCGTCACCGACGATGCAAGCGTCGTGATCCCCGTTGCCGGGATCACCCTGTCCAACCTGCAGTTGTCTGCGCACAGCCGGGACGATGAGATCAATGTCCGGTTCGAGGGCAAATCCGGCGGTGGCACACTCACCGCGACGGGCGTCGTTCGTTCGCCCCTCACCTCGTCGCGCTCCTTTGCATTCGACGTCAAGGGTGACGCGTTCGAATTCCTCCATCGCCAGGACATGACGGTCGTTGCGTCTCCTGACTTGAAAGTGGACTGGTCGAGCCAGGCGCCGCTGGGGCTGGCGGGCAAGCTGAAAGTATTGAGCGGCCAATATCGCGTAACCGAGATTGGGCCACAGGCGAGGAGTGTGTCGCCTGATGTGGTGGTCGTCGGCAGGGACCAGGCTGCGGCTTCGGACGCACTGAACCTGAACCTCGACGTCAGCATTGAGCAGTTCAGGGTCGAGATGTATGGATTGACCGGCGGCATCGAGGGCGGCGTACTGCTGACCGAGAAGCCTGGCTCCCCTCGGCGGGCCACCGGCAACGTGAACCTGGTTGATGGTACGTTCTCGCGATTTGGCCAGACCTTTTCTGTCGAACGCGGCCGCCTGATATTCAGTGGCCCGCTCAACAACCCGCTCGTGGACGTCGTCAGTACGCGGACCATTACGGGCAGTTCCCGGGAGGACGTCGTGAAGGTCAGCCTCCTGCTCTCCGGCCCGGCGAACAACATCAAGTCGTCAATCACGGCCTCGCCGTCGATGAGCGAGGCGCAGGCATTGTCGTACCTCGTGACCGGTCGTCCGCTTGGCGCCGCAGGATCTTCCGACAGCAATGCGTTGTCGAATGCAGCGATCGGGCTGGGCCTCCGCCAGGCCGCGCCGATTACCGATGAGATTCGCAACTCACTGGGGTTGTCGGAGTTGACTGTGTCCGCCGGCGTTGATTCGGCATCGGTCATTGCCGGCAAGCGCCTCAGTGACGAGTTGTACGTCGAGTACAACTACGATGTCTTCTCCCGGATCGGGGGTATCCTGTTCAACTACCAGTTGACGCCGAGGCTCAGTCTCGAGACGCGTACGGGCGAAGCGAACTCGATGCAACTCATCTATACGTTCTAGGCTGGTATACTTATCCCAACAATTACGCGGGATTGTCATGACCCCTGAACTTGATACCGCCGCGCTGGAAAAGGTCCGCACGTTTGCGGAGTCGGTGCTCTCCTATTTTCTCAGCATCGAAACGCTTCTCGAACTCGGGCTTATCGTCCTGCTTGCGTTGATAGCGGTGTTGCTGAGCCGCGCGCCGCGCGCCTACCTGCGCACCGTACAACACAATGAGAGCGGCTATCCGCTGCTCAACCACGCCGCCGGCATTCTGGCTGTCGTTGCCTTCCCTCTCACGTGGCTGATTCTTCAATGGCTGGCGGATGCATTATCGAAGAACCTGGGCTGGCGTGAAGGGATCATGCACATCACCGCCAGCCTGCTCTCGGCCTGGGTGGTGATCCGTGTCGCCTCGACCTTTATCAAAAACCGTGCGCTCGCCAACGCGATTTCACTTCTGGCGTGGACGGTAGCGGCCCTCAATATCATCGGTTGGCTCGGCTGGACGGAGTCCTTTTTGGATGGCGTCGCCATTACGTTCGGTGAGGCGCGCATCAGCCTCTTGTCGATCTTCAAGGGTGTCGTCTCACTCGTGGTGCTGCTCTGGGCGTCCAACATCCTCTCGGAGTTCCTGGAGAGCAGGATCCACAAAAACGCGAGCCTGACGCCGTCGGCGCAGGTGCTCTTCTCCAAGCTGCTCAAGGTCGTGTTGCTCGTGGTTGCGTTACTGATCGCCGTCAGCGCAGTCGGCATCGACCTGACCGCATTTGCGGTTGTCGGCGGCGCGGTAGGCGTCGGTGTCGGTTTCGGTTTGCAGAAGATCGTCTCCAACCTGGTGAGCGGTGTCATCCTGTTGCTCGACAACTCGATCAAACCCGGCGACATCATCGCTGTTGGTGACTACTACGGCCGTGTCGATTCGCTCGGTGCGCGGTACGTGTCAGTGACGACCCTCGATGGCATCGAGTACCTCATCCCCAACGAGGACCTGATCGTCAATCGAGTGGAGAACTGGTCGCATTCTAACGACCTGATTCGCCTGCGCCTTGGCGTCGGCGTGCACTACCAGTCCGACGTCAAGAAGGCGATGCAGCTTTGCCTCGACGCGGCGAAGGAGGTCGAGCGGGTCCTGGAAGATCCACCCCCAGCCGTACTCATGCACGGGTTCGGTGACAATTCGGTCGATCTCGAGATTCGTTACTGGATCAACGACCCGATGAATGGCCGCGCCAATGTGGCGAGCCAGATACTGGTGCGCGTGTGGGACAAGTTCAAGGAACACGGTGTCGAGATTCCCTATCCGCAGCGCGACCTGCACCTGCGTACGCCAACGTTTGAAGCGCTTGGCGAGTTGATCAGGCCGAAATAGGCCTCGCTCGTTGGTCGACCTCGTAGTTCACCGCGACCATGCCGTCGGTATAGGTCGCCCCGGTTGCACGGATGCGCGCCAGCAGTTCCTGCTTGAAGGTTGTCTCGATAACCGCGCCGCGACCGGGCCAGATGCGGAACTTGATCCGCACGAAGTGCTTGCCTGAACTTGTCTGGCGTCGCCCCTCGACTTCGATCGGTGCGCGCAGGATGGCCGGAAACTGCTCGACCACGCCCTTCACCATCGCTTCGATCACTTCTTCGATCTTCCTGTTGACGTCTTCGTCGTCCACAAGATCGACGTCGACCAGGCAGCGCACATAACCGCGCGGGTAGTTGATCATGCTGGCGAGTGTGCGATTGGGAATATAGACCTCTGCGCCAAGCGAGTTCTGCAGGACCGTGAAGCGCATGCCGATCGATTTGACGATACCCGTCTGGCCCGATATCTCCACCATGTCATTGATCTCGATAAGGTCGGAAAGAATGACGGTGAGCCCCGTAATGACATCCTGCACGATGTTCTGGCTGCCGAATGCGACGGCAAGGCCAATGACCGATGCAGTGGCGAAATACGCAGTGAGTGAGATGTCGAATTCCGCCAGTACGGCACCGACAGCTGCAAAATAGATACCGAAGACCGCCGTGCCCGCGATCAGGTTGATGATCGTGCGAACCTTGGTAAACGCCTGCGCCTTTGCATGATTGCCGACCCACAATGTGAGGCGCCTGATTGCCATGGCAACGAGGTGGGCACCCAGCGCGAGTACCACAACGATAACGATGCGTGGTACGCCGGTAGACTCATTGATGACAGCGAGCGGATCCACTGGCTATTCACCCCAGGCACTGCGGCGGTAGCGAAGCATTTTGCCGCTGCCCGCGCCGGTGTGGCGCCCGGCGTCGAGTGCAATCTCGCCGTTGACGATGACGAGCTTGATTCCCTGCGCTTCCTGCTTCGGGTCATCGTAGGTGGCGGTGTCGCTGATGGTTTCAGGGTCGAACAGGACGAGATCGGCGAAGCACCCTTCGCGCACCAGCCCTCGATCGATCATGCCGAAGGTCCTGGCCGAGAGCGAGGTCATGCGCCTTACCGCTTCCGGCAGTGAGAGGATGCCGCGTTCCCTCACGTAGTGTCCCAGCACTCGCGGGAATGTGCCGAAGAGGCGAGGGTGAGGTTTACCGTTCAGGTCGGGAATGCCGTCGCTACCCACCATCATGTCGTGCCAGGCGAGGTTGGTTTCCACATCTGCCTCGTCAATGATGAACTGGATGCAGATCGTCCGGTCGCCCTTTGGTGCGGTGAGGATTTTCTTGACCATCTCGGTGACGTCGACACCCTCGGAGGCGGCGATATCCACCAGCATCCTGCCCTCGTACTCCCGGAATGCGGGACAGCTTGCGATGCGAATCACTTCGGCCAGGTCGCGGCTGACGCGGTCGAGGTTGAAGTATTCGATCATCCGTCCGCTGCCCGCCGTGTAGGGATAAACGTCGAGCGAGACACGTTGTCCTTTGGCGAGCGCGTCCTCGACCTTCGCGAGTGAATCTCGCACCTTGCCCCAGTTCGGCTTGCCAGCCGACTTGTGGTGGGAGATATGCACGTGCACGTCGCTCTCGCGGCCTATCGTCAGTGTCTCGTCGACCGCTTCCAGCAGGTAGTCGCCTTCGTTGCGCATGTGTGTGGTGTAGAGCGCATCGTAAGGCTTTGCCGCACGGGCGAGTTCGATGACTTCGCCGGTTTCGCTCCACCGGCCCGGGCGATAGATCAGTCCGGTCGAAAATCCGCAGGCACCCTGTTCCAGCGCCAGTTCGACCGCGTCTTTCATCTTGCGGAGTTCTGTGTCGGTCGGCGCCCGCTGCTCGTATCCCATCGCGAGGGTGCGAACCGTGTTGTGTCCGACCAGCATCATGTTGTTGATCGCAGGTCTGCGCTTCAGCGCCGCATCAAAGTAGCCGTCGAGGTCGGTAAACTCGTTCTCCAGGCCGGCAAGGATGCCGCCGCTTCCGCGGGATGGGTCG
>JAGRIN010000234.1 GCA_020443245.1 Pseudomonadales bacterium | reverse complement strand
AGCGTTGCAGGTAGAGCCGGCTGCCGTCTAGGATGAGGGGATGCCGGGTGTCTTCAGGTCCGCCGGCAATAGCGGTCTCGCGCACTGCTTCGATGACGTCGTCACCGTAATCGGAGAGTTCGAGGCAGACATCGCGGTTGCGCAAGGCTGCGCTGAGATCCCGTGCGAGCCGACCGATGACCTCGTCGTTGCGGCCGGCGAGTCTCTGGAGCAGTCGCGAAAGACTCGCGTCGATGGCGAGGCCGGGATCGGATGGCAGCAATTCATGCATTGTCACTGTTGTCCCCCGAGCCTGGCATCAAGGCGATCGAGGAATCCGGCATCCGGACGATCCTGGAAGATCCCGTTCCCGGGACTCGACGGCGACATGCCGCGCAGGAACAGGTACATGACCCCGCCGAAGTGCTCGTCATAGACATAGCCCGTAACGCGACTGGCGAGATATCGGTGCAATGCGACGCAGTAGATCAGGTATTGCAGGTCGTAGCGGTGATGGGCGATCGCGTCGCCAAGGCGCTCCGGCGCATAGTCCAGTTCTGTGTCACCCAGATGATTGGACTTGTAGTCGATCACGTAGAACTTGCCGTCATGCCGGAATACCAGGTCGATAAGGCCGGTCATGCTGCCGCGCAGGTCGCCTATCGATATGTCGCCCGCACCGGGCAGGTATCCGCCGGACTGTACGAGGCCCAGCAGGCCGTTGTCACATTCGAGTGGAAAGTGAAATTCCATTTCATCCAGCCGGTCAGGCCGACCGAGGTCTGACAGCTTGCAGCCACAGGGAAGCGGCGCATTCAGGATATCGGTCATCCACGTGGCGAGTACCGTGGCCCACCGATCGTGATTGGCGACCAGGCCGATGCGGTCGAGGCAATTTTGGATGAGCCGCTGCTGGTCTTTGACCGGGGCTGTAAAATCGAGCGATTCCAGCAGCGTGTGCAGCGCGACGCCGGCGCGGGGGCCACGCGGGAACGAGAAGCGATCGAGACGTGTTGCGCGATCGCTCGTTGCGCCGCTGTCGTCATCGCCAAATCCCGGTGTAACGATGTCTGACACCGGCGTCTCGGCTTCCTCGGTGGCAGCCTCCACGAGCCTCGAGAGACCGGTGTAACTGTGCAGGCGCCAGTCATCCCTGACGATCGGTCGAGGGGGCGGTCTCGACAGGTCGAGTGGCCGGTCGTCCCCGGACCATCGTGATGTTGTCGTGCTCGAGGCGTGGATGATCTCGAATGCTTCCGGCGGCAGGGAATGCCGCAATTGTTCCTCCACATCGTCCGGCTCGTATCGCGTCAGGCCGAGCAGTTTGGCGATAGCCGTCTTCTTCAGGTCTCGCAGGTTGGGAATGCCGATATAGCATTTGTACATCGCGCGCGTAATCGCCACATAAAGCAGTCGGGTGTCTTCCGCCACGCTCTCCTCGTATGCAAGCTCCTCGTGGTTCTTGTCGTCGCTGAAGTCGAGTGCAGTATGAAAGCGTCCTGCCACTTCGGTATGGAACAACGAGGGTTCGCCCGATCGCGGAGGGTAGGAGAACCCGGCCATCGGGATCATGACAATCTCGTACTCGAGGCCCTTGGCCGCGTGCATGGTCACGATCTGGACGAGATTGCGATCGCTCTCGAGGCGAAGCTGGCGTTCCTCTGCCGCGACGGTTTCCGCTGCAAGTTTTTCACGCGTGAACCACTTGAGCAGGCGATGCATGCCCGGTGCGATGGCCGAGCGTTCCTGCAACAGCTCGGCAAGGTGGCGGAGGTTGGTGAGTTGACGTTCGCCGCGCTGCTTGCCGAACCACTTGCCGGCAATGCCGCGGCGGAACGTCAACGCTTCGATCATGGGTGCGATATCCATGCGTGCCCACAAATCGTGGTACTCCTGGAATTCCTTCAGTATTCGCTGCTGGGCCTGGACATCGTTGCCAAGTGCGTCGATTTCGGCCGCCGTACCCTGCATGAGTGGTACGGCGAGCGCAGCGCGAATGAGACGCTCGTTGGTCGGTTCTGCAACCGCCTGGAGAATCACCTTGAGGTCGTCGGCGGTTTCCGTCAGGAACACGCTTTCGAGGGTGACATACACTGAGTCGATGTTACGCGCCGCGAGTGCGTCGCGCGCGGCGCGGGCATCGTGGCGGTCGCGCACCAAAAACGCAATCTGTCCAGCACCGAGCGGCTCTCCATCGATCGTGACTTCGCCTGCCCGGGCACCGTTCAGGAGCCTGACCACTTCCTCTGCCGCCCATGCCATGGTGAGACGACGTGCGGGATCCTTGGTCAGCGGTTCGCCGTCGGCAGAGAGCTGGACGATCGCGAAGGGCGTTGCATCTTTACCATGATCGACGAAACGTCGCTTCCCGGCGCCCGGCGCGGCATCTACCGCGGCAAACGGAATGTCGCGATCGTTCCCGAATACCAGTGGCTTGTCGAACAGATGGTTGGTCGCATCGATGACCTGTGGGGTCGAGCGCCAGTTCGTGCCGAGCGAGAACACATCGGCCTCCACGTCGATGGCGCGCTTTGCGTTGATGTACGTAAACACGTCGGCGCCGCGGAACTGGTAGATGGCTTGTTTGGGATCGCCAACGAAAACAAGGCAGTGGCCGGTGTTGTTGTGATGGATCCTGTGGAAGATGTCGTACTGGACATCGTCGGTATCCTGGAACTCATCGATCATGGCAACCGGCCATCGCTCGCCCAGGGAGCGGGCGAGCCGGTCGCCTGCGCCGGGTGCTGCAAGCGCCGCCTGCACGCGCGTCAGCAAGTCGTCGAGCGTGAGTTGGGCCAGCCGGGTCTTTTGCGTATCGAGGTTGTCCTTGATGCGGCGTGTGACGAGATGCCAGAGGTTGTATCGCACCTGCTCCAGTACCCCGGCCTTTTCCCACAGTTCGTCAATCAGGTCGACAACCGGATGGACGGGCAACTTGCCCGCCTTCAGTATCCGGCTCGTCATGTAATTCGTCGTCCAGTATTCGAGTATCGCCGGGTTCGTGCTGGCGCTCTCGCACCACTCGCGCATGTTACCAAGCCAGGTGAGGCATCGGGCATTGGCGCGAAAACCTGTGTTGCGCATGATCGCTTCGAGACCTTCCGACAGCCAGCGCGTCTTGATGATCTCGACGTCCCCGAGCAATGTCGCAAGTTCTCCGTCGATGTCAGCCGGTGCGGGAAGGAGGGTCAATCCGTGACGGAACAGGAATGGCTTCACCTTTGCCTGAAGTACGTCGGGTGACGGCCAGAGTGCGAGTGCCACCTCCTTGCGATACCCCTCGAGCGTGAGAATGTCCGTGCGATAGCAATCGAGTACGGCGGTTTGTAGCAACTCGTCCCGGTCGGCATCCAGGTTCTGCTCGAACAGGGCGCCCGTCTCGAAGGCATTGTCGGCCAGCACGCGCGCGCAGAAACCGTGTATCGTGAAGATGGCCGCTTCATCGAGCAGTTGCAACGCTGCCGACAAGAGTCTCGTGTCGCGTTCGAGACTATCCGACGTGTCGATCAGCCATGCGAGAAAGTCGTCTTCTCCGCCATCGTGTTGTGCGAGCGCATTGCGTGCCTGGACGATGCGCCGCCGGATGCGACCTCGCAGTTCCTCGGTCGCCGCGATCGTAAAGGTCAGGACCAGGATGTTCTCGACGGACATTGGTGCCGGCAGCGAGTCATCCCGGCCGAGTAGCAACCGAAGATAGAGGTTTGTGATCGTGTAGGTCTTGCCGGTGCCGGCGCTTGCCTCGATCAGCCGATTGCTCGAAATCGGGAATGATTTGCTATCGAGCGTATTTACCTTCACTTCGCGTCTCCCAACGCTTCGAGCAGCGGCACATAAATCGCGAGCGCGGTTTGACGGAAGGCCTCGCCGAAGCTGTCCGGCCAGGTGAACAGGCGCTGGTAACTTCGATCGGTGCCTTCGCTGCCCGGCATGTCACGGGTCCACTCGGACAAGGTGCGCTCGACGATCTTGCGGTCGGGCTCGCCCTCCAGTGTCGCCTTTGCGAAGGCATGGCTGGTCTCCGGCATGAACGCAAGCGGCGATGACAACCCTTCAAGATAGAAACCGATGAGCGTCTCGATCAGTTGTCGGGCATCAGCCGCTGCCATGGCGCCGATTCGGTTTTCGACAACTTTTTCTCCGTCGGTGGATACCAGCAGCGTATCGACTTCGCCCTGCGTTGCATTGGCAAACAGGTGTCGTACCCACGCATCAAGCAGTTGTCGTTTGCGCAGCGTGCCGGTTCGGAAGTTGATGATCGATCGGGTTCCGTCGTCATTCGTGTAGAGGTAATCGACGACACCCTCGATGGAATACTCGCCGACTGCGAGTGCCGCACGTACGGGCGGCACCGGGATGCCCTGGTGCTCGCGCACCGCGTCAAAGACCATCTGCGCCCTCGCGCTCTCACGCGCGAGTTGTCTTGCCCCTTCGGGGCCGGGCATGACCAGGCCACTGCAACGTTCGCGCGCTTCCCACATGGCGATATCCTCGCCGTGAACGAGTGCCTGCAGCGCGCCATCGGCAAGCTGGTAGCGCTCGAGGCCGTCCAGCGCGAAGGATTCGGTTTCGCGGAGTTCGATGTCGTCTTCCTCGAAATAGACGCCCAGCCGGTTACGCAGGTAATACTGCGCAGGATTGCGGAAGAAGGCGGTGAGTTTGCCGAGCTCGTCCGGCGCAAGGTCCTCCTGGGGCGGAACACCGTCGCCGACGAAGTCGTCGCCCGCGGATGGCGTCACCAGTGCGTCGTACCATTCGTCCCGATAAGTCACGAGCCTCGGGTCGCCCCGATAGTACGATGGGCTGAAAGGCTGCAGGGGATGCACCACCACGGGGCTCCTGCCGATGAAGACCCGTTCCAGGTATTCCAGCAGTTCGCTGACGAGAATGGAAGGGGGTTTCTCCTGGTTGTCCTTGATGCCCCGGCCCTCGTAGCTGATGTAAAGGCAATGCCGTGCCGACAGCAGCGCTTCGAGAAAGAGGTATCGATCGTCCACCCGCCGTGACCGGTCACCCTTGCGAAGCCCCTCGCGATACATCAGGTCGAACTCGACCGGCCTGTCCTCTCGCGGGTAGCTGTCGTCGTTCATGCCGAGAAGGCAGACGACTTTGAAGGGAATGCTGCGCATTGGTACCAGCGTGGCGAAGGTAATGCCGCCGGATACAAAACCGCGACCCTGGCGCGCGTCGGACAGTTCGCCTTCAATCCACTCGCGCACCATGCGGGGCGTCAGGTCGCCCTCGAATCCGGTCGCCTCGACGTTCGAGGCGAGCGTGACCATCGCACTACGGACGGTTGCAAGGTCGAGTTCCTCATCGCCCCGTGGATCGAAGAAGGCATCGATCAATTCGCTGATGACCTGTCCCCACTCGACGGCAGATCGGGGCTGTTCCAGCGTCTCGCGCCAGTGCGCGACGAGTTCGATGAAGTAGCACAGCTTCCCGAGCAGTTCTCCCTCACTGCCGGTGACGTCGAGCGGCAGGATATCCTCGAACGGTGTCCCCTCTGACAT
>JAGRIN010000233.1 GCA_020443245.1 Pseudomonadales bacterium | reverse complement strand
CGCGTCATGGATCGCTGCGCGCAGCGTCGCCGCGGGTCATCCGGACATTGAAGCCCTGGAGTTGCCTGTCACGTGGGGAAGCCCGGGACAATACCTGGGTGAGATATGCAGGAACCGTTGTCCCGCGGCAATCGTCAGCATGGGTGAGGGACGTGAAGGCTGGTTCGACATTGAGACGTTCGCGAGACGCGAGCGCAAGGAACGCATCGACAATCTCGGCAGGCTGCCCGAGGGCGAGCCCATCGACCCTGTTGGTCCGACCTGCGTCAGCGCGTCAATCGACGCGCGCGCCATCCAGCGACCGCTCGTCGGCGAGGGCTATCCGGTACGCATTTCGAGCGATGCTGGCGCTTTCCTGTGCGAGGAGACGCTCTATACCCTGGAGCGGCTTCGAGGCAGACACGAGACGCTTCGCACTGTGATATTCGTTCACCTGCCGCCGCATGGTACGACCGTCAGGGTCAACGGGCAGGAGATGGCGTGCGATGAAGCCCTGCTGTCTCGCTTCGCCGAGAGCCTCATCCGGGCCGTGCGCGCCGTACACACGTCAATGGATGTCGCCGGGCAAAAAAGTGCATAATGCCGGGAGAAGAAAAATGAACTGCGGCCCGGAGCTTCGTTATGCAATGCCCGAAATGTAACTCTCCCATGGAAGAAAAAACCCTCAGCACCCTGCATGGCGGTGTGACTGTGGACCGCTGCACGGGATGCCACGGCATCTGGTTCGACATCGGCGAAGCAGAGGCACTCCGGGAAAAATGGATGTCAGAATATGTGGACAGCGGCGACCCCGAAGTCGGGCGTCAGCACAATCAGATCCGGGACATCGACTGCCCGCGTTGCGGCAAACCGATGGCCCAGCTCTCGGACCCGGTCCAGAAGCACATCCAATACGAAGCGTGCGACGAACACGGGATGTACTTCGATGCCGGCGAGTTCACCGACTACAAATACGAAACCCTGATGGACATATTCAGGGACTTCGTCTTCCTCATCCGCAAGAGCTGACAGGGCGGCGCTAGTGTGCGCCGCCGTCGACTGCAAGTATCGCCCCTGTTGTAAAGCTCGCGTGCTCGCTGGCAAGGTACAGCGCCGCGCCGACGATCTCGCTCGGCTCACCGCCACGCTGCATCGGAATCGTGCGCCTCGCTCGCTCGTTGAATGCATCCATGTCCCACGCTTTCGAAATGTCGGTGAGAAACGGACCGGCCATGATGCAGTTGACACGCACCTCGGGGCTGAGTGAGTAGGCAAAGGATCGCGTGATCGCATTGAGTCCCGCCTTGGCCGCACCATACGGTTCTGCGTTGGGACTCGCTGACACCGAGGCGGTACTGCTGATGTTGATGATCGCGCCCGAGCCACTCTCCTTCATGTGTTTGCCGACGACCGCGGAGAGGCGAAACGGCCCCTTCAGGTTGACGCCGATCACCTTGTCGAAGAGTTCCTCACTGATCTGGTCGAGTGACGGATAGAGCGGTGACATGCCGGCATTGTTGACCAGCACATCGATGCGACCGAAGTGTTCGATAACCCTGGCAACCATGTCGTCGAGCTCATCCCATTTGCCGACATGCGCTGCATAGGGCAATGCCTTCACGCCGAGTGCTTCCACTTCCCTCGCCGTCTCGACGCACGATTCGAGCTTGCGGCTGACGATCGCAACGTTCGCGCCGTGCTGCGCAAACCCGAGTGCCATCGAGTGCCCGAGGCCGCGACTGCCGCCTGTAATGAGCACCGTCTTGCCCGCAAAATCGTAGTACTTGTCCATGGGTTTCACTCCTGCCCAAATAGGGCGATTGTACATCCCTGCCAAATTGACATCTGCAGGCGAAAGCGTAACGTTGACACTCAAACTTTTAACGACGATACAGATGGAAGAACCGATTTCCCGCAGGCTGAGACATCGGGTTCGCATTCTCGGTGAACTCCTCGGCGAGACCATGCTGGACCAGCACGGCAGCGCGTTCCTCGAGAAAGTCGAGGAGATTCGGTTACTCGCAAAGAAGCGGCGCCAGGAGGGCGGCTCCATCGACGCCCTGCAGGACGTCTTGAAATCCCTGGACGACGAATACCTTGTGTCCGTTGCCCGCGCCTTCAACCAGTTTCTCAATCTCGCAAACATTGCCGAGCAGGCCGAGACGACAGCGATCAGGCGCGCGCCCTTCCCCGAAGTATCCAATCTGGACGACCTCTTCAAGCGGTTTGCCGAAAACGAGGAGATCGACAACGCGAAGCTCGTCGAGACTATCCGCGAGATGAAATGTGAGCTGGTCCTGACCGCGCACCCGACCGAGATCACACGCCGTACCCTGATACAGAAGTACAACCGGATTGCGGCACAGCTCGAGGTCGTTACCGAAGACGTGGAACTGCGCCCCGACAAGCGACGCGAACTCGAACGCCTGATCGCGGAAGTCTGGTACACCGACGAGATCCGCACCGAACGCCCGACGCCGCAAGATGAGGCCAAGTGGGGCTACGCGGTTATCGAACATTCATTCTGGACGGCCATTCCGCGTATCTGGGAAGGCCTCGAGCAACTGCTGAAGAAGTACACCGGCGAAGAACTGCCGTTGACCGCTGCACCCATCACCGTCGCGTCATGGATGGGCGGAGACCGGGACGGCAATCCGAATGTGACCGCGGAAGTCACCGATGAAGTGATCCGCCTCGCGCGCTGGATGGCAGCCGACCTGTACCTTCGCGACATCGAGGATTTGCTCGCGCAACTCTCGATGACCGTTTGCAGCAAGGACGTCCTCGCGCTGTGCGGGGAAGAGTCACACGAACCGTATCGCTCGCTCCTGCGCCAACTGCGAGAACGTCTTACCGCAACGAGACAATGGGCCGGTACATTCGACGCGCCGCCGCCCGGTCTCATCATGTCTCGCCAGGACCTGTTCGATCCGCTCTATGCATGTTATCGCTCGCTGCACGAGTGCGGAATGGGCATCATCGCCGAAGGTCTCCTGAAGCGCACGCTGATTCGCGTCTCCACGTTTGGTGTGACGTTGGTCGACCTGGACATCCGGCAGAACGCCGACAAGCACGAAGCGCTGATGGATGCGCTCACGAACTATCTCGACATCGGCAGCTACAAGTCGTGGTCCGAGAAAGCGCGACAGGACTTTCTGGTCGACGAACTCGAGAGCAAGCGGCCGCTCATTCCTGAACAGTGGAAACCCGAGCCCGAGGTCCAGGAAACGCTGGACACTTTCAACCTGATTGCCGAAAACAATGCCGAAGGTGTCGCCAGCTACGTCATCTCAATGGCGAAGAATCCGTCGGACGTGCTGGCCGTCGTGCTGTTGCTGAAGAAGTGCGGACTCAGCCGACGCCTGCCGGTGGTGCCGCTGTTCGAAACGCTGCAGGATCTCGAAAATGCAGCATGGACCCTGGAGCGCCTGCTCCGGATTCCCTGGTATACGAACTACGTCGCGGGTCACCAGCAAGTGATGATCGGGTACTCCGACTCCGCCAAGGATGCGGGGCAAATGGCCGCCGCCTGGGCGCAGTACCGCGCGCAGGAAGACCTCGTCACCATATCGGAGAAGTACAACGTCAAGCTGACGCTGTTTCACGGTCGTGGCGGTGCGCCCGGCCGCGGCGGCGGACCGGCACGCGCCGCGATCCTCTCGCAACCACCGGGCTCCGTGAAGCACAGCATGCGCGTCACGGAACAGGGCGAGATGATTCGATTCAAGTACGGCTCCGAAGCGCTGGCACTGACCAATCTCGACCTCGTGCTGAGCGCGACGATCGAGGCGAGCCTGATGCCGCCTGCCAAGCCGCGCGAAAACTGGCGGCTCCTGATGGACAAAATGGCGATCGTCGCGCGCGAGAGCTACAGGGAAATCGTGCGTGACGACCCCTGCTTCATCGACTACTTCGAGCAGGGTACGCCGGAACGAGAGCTCGCCAAGCTCGCCCTCGGCAGTCGCCCTGCCCGCCGCAGCGGCACAGACAACCGTACCATCGAAGACCTGCGCGCCATTCCCTGGGTCTTCGCCTGGACCCAGAAGCGACTCATGCTGCCTGCGTGGCTCGGTACAGACGCCGCCTTTGAACAGCACCTCTCCGGCAAAGACTTGTATGTGCTGAAGGAGATGATCGCCGAGTGGCCGTTCTTCCAGACACAACTCGCCATGCTCGAGATGGTACTGTCAAAAGCAGACGTCGACATTGCCGAAGAATACGACAAGGTCCTGGTCGAACCGCAGCTCCAGGAATTTGCCGCGCGCTTTCGCCAGCGCATGACCGAACTCGTCAAGATCGTGAACACGTTGCGTGGCCAGGACGACCTGCTCAGCGGAAATGTGGAATTCAAACGATCGCTGGAACTCCGTCACCCTTACACCGACCCGCTCCAGTTCCTCCAGGTGGAACTGCTGAGGCGTTCGCGCGCAGCGGACACGGAAAACCCGTCGGTCGACAAGGCGCTGCTCGTTACGATTGCGGGCATTGCTGCGAGCATGCGCAACACCGGTTGATGTCGCCGCCTATTGGTTGATCTCTTCGACCGATGGCGTGGGCGGCGGCGGTTCATCATCAGGCAGGGGCCCCACGCTGGTGCCCTTCTTGCCCAACACCACCACCCGAGTGATGCGGTGGTCACCGTAGTTGACGATGTAGTTGTAGCGGGACAGTGCCTTCGCCAGAATCTTCTCCACGTCTTTCTTGCGTGACGACGGCACGAAGGTTTCGCCGGAGACCAGCGACAGGCCCACCATCTCGATGTTGTTCTCATCGCCGATGCGTTTGAGGTACGCGGCGGTTGAAACCTGTTCACCCTGTTCGGCGATCGCAACACCGCTCAGTGAGAACAGCAAAACAAGCAGGACGAGTCTCATAGATAGATCAGCCGCAGTCAGCCTCCAGCGCATTGGCCGCACGCTCGGCTTTCGCTCGTGCCTCGTCAATCGACTCACCCAACGAGAGCGTAACGCCCATGCGACGTTGCCCGGCCACCTCGGGTTTGCCGAAAAGGCGCAATTGCGTATCCGGTTCAGCAAGGGCCGCTTCAATATGGTTGTAGGTAATGTGCTTCGATTCACCCTCGACCAGGATGACATGGGAAGCTGCCGGGCCGTGCTGCCTGATGACCGGAATGGGCAGCCCCATGATGGCACGGACGTGCAACGCGAACTCCGAGAGGTCCTGCGAAATCATCGTGACCATGCCGGTGTCGTGCGGACGTGGTGACACTTCGCTGAAGATGACCTCGTCACCGCGCACGAAGAGTTCAACACCGAAAATGCCGTAGCCGCCCAGGGCCTCGGTGACCTGCCTCGCCATATCCCGCGCTCGCGAGAGCGCGGCGTCGCTCATCGGCTGCGGCTGCCAGGACTCACGATAATCGCCGTCGACCTGCCGGTGGCCGATGGGCGCACAAAAAGATGTGCCGCCCTTGTGCCTTACCGTAAGCAACGTGATCTCGTAGTCGAAGTCGACAAGACCTTCGATGATGACGCGGCCTGCCCCGCTCCGCCCGCCTGCCTGGGCAT
>JAGRIN010000232.1 GCA_020443245.1 Pseudomonadales bacterium | reverse complement strand
TTTCCAGAACCGTGAGGCTGCTGTTCCCGGTCATGTTCCTCGCGCCTGTCACCTCGACGCTCTACTGGCGCGGGACGACTGACGATGTGATCCTGGCCTCGATGGCGCTGGTCGCGATCGCCTACATCATCCTCACCGCCAAAACCGCAAGCCATGACTACTGGCAGGCGATCAGCAGCCAGATTCACGCTGAACACCATGCTGCCGAGATGGAAAAGCTCAGTATCACTGACCAGCTCACCCGGCTAAAGAACCGCTCGTATTTCGACGCGAGATTCAGCGAAGAGTGGAAGCGCAGCGTGCGCCAGAAGACCCCGCTCAGCATCCTGATGATCGATCTCGATCACTTCAAGAGCCTCAACGATACCTATGGGCACATGTTCGGGGACGAAGTGCTGCGTGTCGTGGCGAGCGTACTCGACGAGGAGCTTCACCGGGACTCTGACCTTATCGCCCGCTACGGCGGCGAAGAATTCGTGGCGCTGCTGCCGGACACCGATGAAGGAGGTGCGAGGCTGATCGGGGAGCGAATGCGCAAAGCCATTCACGCAACGCACGTCAGCCACGAAGGAAAACTCGTCCACCTCAGTTGTTCCGTTGGCGGCGCGACGGCTTTGCCGGTACGTGAGGAAGAAGCCGGGTCACTATTGAAGCGGGCTGATATGGCGCTCTACCAGGCCAAGGAGAACGGTCGGAACCAGTATCGTGCCAGTGCGCCGTCAGCAAAAATCATCGAGGTGAGGCCGGGAAAGCGTCCGTGACTACGCGTTCGGCGGTCCCTTGAGTTCGACTGTATTGCCTTCCGGGTCGTCAATGTAGAGAGACGGTCCATCTCCCTCCGCACCGTATCGCTGCTCCACATCACCAACGACGATATCGTTACGAACCAGCCAGTCGCGCAACAACTCAGCGTCGAAGTCCTCGAGGCGCAGGCAAAAGTGATCGAGGTTGTGACCCGCCCTGCCGGGCGCAGGGCCACCGGCCATGCCAAGCCTGCCGGACACGGGCACCAGGTCGATCAGGGCGTTTCCGGCCCGCAGCTGGATCAGGCCGATCTCGTCGCTGCGACGTTCGACACTGCAGCCGAGGATGTCACAATAAAAGTGCATCATCGCGTCCAGGTCGATAATCCGCAGGACCACATGGTCGAGTCCACGGAACTTGATCGGATTGCCTTGCGTCATCTTCCTATTGTCCTACGCCTTCGCGCCCGATGTCGATTGTCCGGGCCTTCTTTAGTCCTATCGCGGGAAAATAATCGCCCACGAGACGCCGCTTCCACCAATTTCCGGTTCGCGCCCGTTCGTCAGGCGTTGTAAATTCGTAAAGATAAAACCGGGCACGTACATATCCGGGCGCATCGTCCGGAAAAGGGTCCGTGCGAAACAGCGACCTGACCTCCGGCTCGCCCAGCAGGATGCGCACGAGCAGGTTGGTAAACCAGGGATTGCGCTCGGCGCGACCGAGCGCGGCAAACCACATCTGCCAATCGACGCGCGGCTGGTGTGGCACGATCCAGCCGGGTCGGCGCGACAGGCTGCCCGGTTTGTACCAGAAGTCGTACTCTCTCCAGTCCGCACCATCGTTAGAACCTTCGATTACGATTTCATACCGCTGCCGCGTCATAACAGCGAACGGTCCATAGTTGTTGACGCACTGGCAAACGCTGACGGTACGTGCGAGCCACGAATAGTTGAAGCCGTCCCCCTCCTCTCGCGGCATCATCCGCCAAAGGAGCTCAAGGCTGGTCACAAAGAGGACTGCCGCAACGATCCAGGTGCCAAGCCGCGTCACTCGCGAGCGGGTCGGAACGATGCGACGCTCGGCAAGTGCCGCGACACGTTTCGGCACCAGGCGAGCCAGCGCCCGATCGTCGAACAAGAGCAGGCAGAGTGCAATCGTCAGGATATTGAAGAAGTTATAGTTACCGGTCAGCATGATCGATGCCTGGAACAGCACAAAGACGCACCCGGCGAACATCCGCAGGTTCCTCGAAGTGAAAATCAGGAACGGGAGGAGCAATTCGACGACCAGGGTCGCGGCCACACCGGTCATCAAGATCCCTTCCGGCAAATGGTGGGCATACCAGGCAAGCGGCGACGGCAGCGGCTGGGTTTCAAAGTGATAATCGAGAGCCGTCAGGTCGCGCCAGCTTTCGTCGCCGGCCAGGATCTTCACCAGCCCGCCCATGAACATGAACCGGAATACCAGCCATCTTCCAAGGAGAAAGGGTGCACGCAGGCCCGTCGTCAACAATACCGCGAGAAAGCCGGCCTCGAGCAATTCGAGGTCCCACTGGAACGTCATGAACGACTGGCCTGCGTTGTACAGCGACAGGTAGATGACAAACAGGGCGATCAAGGCGCCACGCGTCCAGATGCCAATCATCACAAGCACAGCCAGCAAGCAGCCGACGATGGGGAGCCACTGGATCGTCGCATCGCTGTGTGCCAACCAGAACAGCATCGGCACCTGGTACCACGCCTCGTCGCCGAACGATGCACGGAGCGCCGCCAACCAGCCAGACAGCGGCAACAACCCGTGGGAACCGATCAGCAACTTCGCCTGCACCGCGAAGGACGCCAGCGCCGCAAGATAAACAAGCCCGATGAGTCGCAGGAACAGCCACGTTGTCAAACGAGTCGGAGGCGGCTTGAAGTCCTTGCCCCACAGCCAATGCGTCAGGCCCGCCAAGAGCCCCCGATGCCGCGCAAAGAATCGATAGAACCGGCTCGAGAGAAAAGCGAAGCCCGGAACGCGCGCATGGCACAACGCAAGAACCGACCATGGGCGAACATCGCGAAAGACCCGGAACGCCGCCTCGGCACCTTCGCTCCTTCGCCCGTCGGGCTCAAATAACCAGATCGCCGCCTTGAACCCGTCAAGATCGACCTCCGGATAGTCAGGCGCCGCTTCCTGGTAAGGCCGGTAACGGATATCGCCACCATCATGGCGCTCGAAGAGCCTGATCCACTCGCAGCAGATTGCACAGTCGCCATCGTAAACCAGGACAGACCGCGTATCCGGCTCGCTCATGGCATCCCTGTCGCGCTTTCGGGCCTACGGGCTTCGGAGTCTATAGATAGTAGGCCTTGAGCGGCGGGAAGCCGTTAAACTCGATGGAGCTGTAACTGGTGGTATAGGCGCCTGTTGACATCCAGTAGAGCCGATCGCCGGTCGCGAGGTTCAGCGGCAACTCGTACTTGCTGTGTTCATACATGATGTCGGCACTGTCACACGTGGGACCGGCAATGACGACCTCTTCGAGCTCGCCGCGCTTCTCCGTCCAGATCGGGTACTTGATCGACTCGTCCATTGTCTCGATGAGACCGGAGAATTTGCCCACGTCTGTATAGACCCATCGCTCAACAGCCGTCCGCGACTTCCGCGACACAAGGACCACTTCGCTCACGAGCACGCCGGAATTGGAGACGAGCGAACGGCCGGGTTCAAGGATGATTTCCGGCAAGGAATCGCCGAAATCTTCCTGCAGGAAACGCGTGATCTCCTGCGCGTAGACTTCCAGTTCATTGGTTCGCGTGATGTAGTTGGCCGGGAAGCCGCCACCCAGGTTAATCAGCTTCAATTCGATGCCGTCTTCTTCCTTGAGGCGTTCGAAGATCACCTTGACCTTGCCGATGGCTGCGTCCCAGACGCCGATATCGCGTTGCTGCGAACCGACGTGAAATGAAACGCCGTAGGGCACGAGTCCGAGCTGGCGCGCAAGGATCAGGATATCCATCGCCATATCGGTCTGGCATCCGAACTTCCGTGACAATGGCCAGTCAGCTGTCGCAGAGCCCTCGGTCAGGATCCGCACATAGACCCTGGAGCCTGGCGCCGTCTTGGCGATATTTCGCAGATCGGCCTCGGAATCGGTCGCAAACAGACGAACGCCCTTGTCGTAGAAGTAACGAATGTCCTTCGCCTTCTTGATTGTGTTGCCGTAGCTGATGCGATCAGGACTTACGCCGCGACTCAGCACCCGGTCCAGTTCGTAGATCGAGGCAATGTCGAAATTCGATCCCCGGTCTCGGAGCAGGTCGATGATTTCGACGGCTGGATTGGCTTTGACCGCGTAATATATCTTTGCAAACGGGAAGCCTTCGACAAGATCGTCGTACGCGTCCTCAATCATTTTGGTGTCGATTACCACAAACGGCGTCTCATGTTCGTCCGCAAACGCCTTCATCCGGTTGAATGTTTCTTTCGGGTAGTAATCTTCTACCTGAATCTGCATCGCGCCTGAATCTCCATGCCAGGGAAAAAAGATCTCTGTCCGGCGTGAAGCCAGCCAGGGTGAGAGTGGCGCCCGGTGACCCCTTCGGGGATGCCAGGGCCTGTCGAGCGAACTCTACACGCTGAGCCGCGAATTGACGACCCATCAGGCGCGAACAAGGCGACGACCGGCGAGGCTACAGGCGTGCGGCGAGCGTACCGAGGCGATCCAGGCTGGGCATCAGTGCCGTGCCGGACACGGACAGCACATAGGAGGGCCGGGGCGGCCACCCGGTCGAGATTTCCCTCACGACCACTTCGCAGCGATCGAGCTCGCGTAGCGCCCCGGTCAATGCTCTCGGCGTAATGTCGCCCAGTCGGTCTTCAAGATGAGAGAAGCGCGTTGCGCCATGACCTATCGCCGCCGTGACCGGCATCGCCCACTTCTTTGCGAGTACCGGGGACAGGCCGGTATCGCGAACGGTCTCCAGTAACGCGACGCTCTCCTCTCCGAGTTCCTCGCCGATCGCGGTCAGCCGATATTCGGGCCGCATCGGATGACCATAGCCCGGATTTCTCATGGCGATGCCCATGTCGATCATCACTTTCAGGGTGGCCGATACGGCCTCCCGGCTCGCACCGAGTCGATTGACCAGGGTGACGAATTTTGCGCCCCGGTCAGCATGCAGGATCGCGACTGCCGGCAGCAGGTAGCGACGGTGAAACAGGCCGACAAGCGGCGTGAAGTGAACTTGGTGCATGGCAGATTGACAGATATATATTGCTACTATACTTTTCGAACTTATGATTACAAGTGCCGTCAATCCGGCGGGTACTTGTGGGTTTGGGCCATCCAGGAGGAAATGCCATGGAGATCATCGGTGCGACCGATTCACCGGTCGCGAAGCAACTGGGTTACCGACAGGAAACAACCTGCGCGATCAACGTGAGTGACTTCGCACGGGCAGCAAAGTGGTACGAAGAAGTACTGGGTTTCCAGAAGCTCTACGATGTCCCGGAGATGGGCTGGGGCGAATGGAAGACCAACGTACCGGGAATGACCGTCGGCCTGTCGCAGGTCGAGATGACCACGACGCCAGCAGGCGGTGGGGCCACGCTCACCTTTGGCGTCATCGACATCGCGTCATCGCGCAGGCTTCTCGAATCGAAGGGCGTCCGGTTCGATGGTGAGACGCAGGAGATTCCGGGACTGGTGCGACTCGCAACGTTTTTCGACCCGGACGGCAACGCCTTCATGCTCGCCGAGGGGCTCTCCAGCTGAGTCAGGACTCGAGCAAAAGGTGGATGCGGCGGTTGCGTTTGCCTTTGT
>JAGRIN010000231.1 GCA_020443245.1 Pseudomonadales bacterium | reverse complement strand
CGAGCTGTTCGCGGGTTTGGGCTTCGATTGGTTAGTCTTTGGTCCGTGCGCGTTCTTCACTCAATCATCATCAACAACCCATAGTCCCTCGTGAGGATTCTCCTCCGGGTGCTGGTATAATCCCCGACCTTTCGACAAACCGAATTGCGAGGGTATTGATGAAGCAGCCAGTTCGCGTAGCCGTCACCGGCGCAGCAGGGCAGATCAGTTATTCACTGTTGTTCCGGATCGCGTCGGGACAAATGTTGGGTCCCGACCAACCCATCATCCTGCAACTGCTCGAAATCCCGCCCGCCATGGAAGCCCTCGGCGGCGTCGTTATGGAACTCGATGATTGTGCGTTCCCGCTCGTTCACCAGATTATTGCGACCGACCAGCCCGATGTGGCGTTCAAGGACGTCGAGTATGCACTCCTGGTCGGTTCTCGTCCGCGCGGCCCCGGTATGGAGCGCAAGGACCTGCTGGAAGCGAACGCCGCCATCTTCTCCGTCCCGGGCAAGTCGTTGAACGACAACGCGAAGAAGAGCGTAAAGGTGCTGGTCGTCGGTAACCCCGCGAACACCAACTGCCTCATCGCCCAGCGCAATGCGCCCGACATCGACCCCAACCAGTTCACCGCGATGACCCGGCTCGACCATAACCGGGCGGTCACCCAACTGGCGCAGAAGGCCGGCGGGCACGTGACTGACGTGGCCGGGCTGAACATCTGGGGCAACCACTCCGCGACCCAGTATCCGGACGTTTCGCACGCGACAGTTGCCGGCAAGGCAGCGATGGACATCGTGGACCAGGCGTGGCTCGAAGGTGAATTCATCCCCACCGTGCAACAGCGTGGTGCGGCGATCATCAAGGCGCGCGGACTCTCCAGTGCCGCTTCGGCTGCCAACGCGGCGATCGAACACATGCATGACTGGGCGCTGGGTACGAACGGCGAGACCGTGAGCATGGCCGTTTACTCCGATGGCAGCTACGGCATCGACAAGGGCCTGATCTACTCGTTCCCCTGCACCTGTAAGGACGGCAAGTGGTCGATTGTCCAGGGGCTCGATATGTCTGACTTCAGCCGCAAGAAGATGACCGAAACCGAGAACGAGCTGAAAGAAGAGCGTGACGCGGTGAAGGATCTCCTTCCGTCCTGATCCATGGGGCGCCTGATGCCACGGTATCGGGCGCCTTCAGGTTTTCCCCTTCTCAAATATCGATGTATCCGCGCGAGAAATCGGTCAGCGGGTAGCGCTCCAGCCCCTTTACGCGCTCGTCCTGCAGGTATACCCACGAATAGACGTGCGTCGGGATTACCGGCGCCTCGTCGAAGAGAATTTGCTGCATCTGCCCGAAGGCATCCATGCGTACCTGCTGGTCCGCAGTTTGGTTAGTGATGGCGTAGAGCCTGTCGTATTCGGCGTTTTCGAAGGCGCCGAGGTTGAACGGGCTCGACGACTCGAAGATGCCGGCAAAGAACACCGGGTCCAGGATCGAGCCGCCGCAGAAGGCAGCGCGCGCGATGTCGAAATCGCCAGCCTGCATCTTCGCAATTGCCTGCTTGAAGGTTTGCTTGTCGACTCGCACGTCCAGGCCCAGGGCTACTTTGAGTTGGGACTGGAAGTATTCGGCATCGATCTGCCGGGTCTCGTTGGCGAGCAGGACGAGCGGAGGGATCTCGTCGACACCCAGTTCCTGTCGCGCCTCTTCGAGCAGCCGGCGTGCCTCAGGTACGTCGAGCGTGATTTCCGGCGCGGGGTATTCCTTGTCGAAGGCGCGCTTCACGCCTCGAATTCGGTTGGAGAAAACGGTGTCCGTGCGCAACGTGCCCGGCAGGCCCACGATGTTGTTGATGTAGGCGTCGCGGTCGAGCGCGTGGCGAATCGCGTAGCGGAGCTTCTTGTTCGAGGTCGGCCGATCTTCAGCCAGGTTCAGGAGAATCCATGCCACGCAATTGGTCGGCGCTTTGTTGATGCGAAAGCCGGCGCGGGAGGCGTCTGCGAGGATGTCTTCCTCGAGCCTGAGGGCTGCGAGGTCGCCGCTCTTGTAGAGATTGAGCAGGGAACGCTGGTCCGACGTGATGTAGCCGACGTCGATCTGGTCGAGTTTCACATTGTCACGATCCCAGTACTCGTCGTTTTTCGTGAGCACCATCGATGCGTTGTGTACCCACTTGTCCAGCTTGAAGGGGCCGTTGGAAAGCAGGTGAGCGGCGTCCGCGCCGTAGCGGCCCTGTTGGGCCTCGACGAAGTCCTGTCTCAGCGGCATATAGGCGGTGCCGCTGAGGACGCTGAGAATAAAGGGCACCGGTCTCGACAGTTCGACGACGAGTGTGCGGTCATCGGCTGCGTGAACACCCAGCGACTCGGGTGGCATCTTCCCTTCGATGATGGCCTGCGCGTTCTTGATTGCGTTGGCATAGAACGTCGAGCCGCGGGCGGCGGTTTCCGGGTCTACCAACCGGCGCCATGCGTAGACGAAATCGGCCGCTTTCACCGGGACACCGTCCGCCCACTTCGCATCGGCACGCAAGTGGAAAGTGACCTGCGTTGGCGACTGCTCCCAGCTTTCTGCGACTGCCGGTATTGGATCGCCGCGACGATCCACCGAAACCAGTGCTTCGTTTGTGAGCCTGAGGATCTGGCTGCTGGTCGTGTCTTCAGAAATCGACGAATCGAGGTTGGGCGGTTCCTGGGTCAGACTGATGGTGATGCTGTTGTTGGCCGGATCGACCCCGGCGGCCAGGGCCGGCAGATGCCATGATGCCGCGAGCATCATCGCGGCGATACACAGCCGTCGAAGCATCAGCCTTCGCCCGCGCGCAGTGCGTAGAGAACGCGGCCGATGGCGCAGAGTTCGCCCTTGTCGTTCTTGATGCGAACGTCCACCGTGCAAAGTTGCCGGCCGCGCTTGATAACTGTCGCCTCGGCTTCGACCCACTCACCGTGTGCCTGTTTGAGGTAGGTGATGTTGAGGTCGGCTGTCCCGGCGGGTTGGCTGCCCTCGCGAAAGTTCGTGAAGACCGCGGGTACGGCCGCCATATCCACCATGGTCGCGAGGACGCCGCCGTTGACGCTGCCGCCGATACCGGTTGGCGTCGTGGTCGTCTTCGTGAGACGAAGGCGCGCAAAGTCCGGACGGGTCTCCACGAGCCGCAGACCGAGGTATTGGTGAAACGGATTGTCGTTGAAGTTGTCGAGAAGCGGCGGCACAGGCATTGGGCGAGTGTACCGCAAGTTATCGTCGTGGCGCAGTAGCCGTGCCCCGGGCGAGGGTAGCGAGGATCTCTTCCCAGTTTGCGTAGAGAAAGAAGTGGCCCCAGTCGTGGCGGGTTTCGATAAGCGCGTTCGGCATCTGGCAGGCGAGTGCCCTCGCGTGACCCACGGCAAAGTAGTCATCCTGCTCGCCGTGCCAGATGTATGTCGGCGCGGCGATGTCGGAAACCCGAAAGTCCCAGGGGCGCGCGAGAAGGGTGAGTTCCTTGGCAAATTGGCGTGGTTCGACGTGTCGCGCAACGCCCAGGTTGTCAAGCCGGGTCTCTCGGTAGTCTGCCCGCGACATCAATTCCCGGTCTGCCGGGTTGCCCCGTGTACGGTACTCCTCAAACGCAGCGTCCGGGTCAGCGAGTAGCTTGCGGTAACGAAACTCAAGAAGACGAGTCGCCGCTGTCGGCCAGTGCCGTGAAAGATTGGTGACAAGGCGTTGGGTCATACCGACAGGTATGTCGGAAGGCAATTCATCGACGGGATAGAGCGAGGCGATGAGCCCGAGACTGCTTACACGGTCGGGTAGTCGCGCAGCACACGCTGCGGCGAAAGGCCCGCCGGACGAGAAGCCCGCCATTGCAGCGCGTTCCACCGACAACGCATCCATCAGTTCCGCGATATCCGAAGCGTAGTCGCCGAGGGGGCGATCAGGCGCCGCATCGGATTCCCCGATGCCGGGGCGCTCGGGGACGATCAGGCGTACGCCGAGACGATCGAGTAAGCCCTGGTCTCGGGGCGCGTCAAAGCGACTCCCCAGCAGATGATGGCAGAGGATGACCGGTGCGCCCTCTCGCGGCCCGTAATCGCCGAAGCAAACCTGCCTGCCATCTCGCAGGGAGAGGTGCCTGCGCCCCCTTGCGGTATCGTTTGCTTGCGGGGGATTTGCTCGAGCCCACAAGGCTGGTGCACCGAGAACGAGGGCAACCAGTTCGTTCTGGCGACGCGTGCTTGTCTTGGCGAACACCTGTTTCACCTGTGTACGGATGGTGTTCACCGAGCGTGATTTCCTGGCGGCGATCGCTTCGATGGAAGCGCCAAGCGCCAGTGCAGTGGTGACTTCTGCTTCCGATTGTGAGAGTGAGTAGGCCTGCATCAGTATCGTCGTGAGGCGTTCAAGATCCTCCGTCATGCTGTTTACGTAGACGGCCGCGAAAACCTGGCGCTGGCCAGTGGCAGGCCACGCGATCGGGCTGGTGAGAATCGTTGCGTCGCCGGCAGGTCCCGCGGAGAGTGAGAGCACGCCGGTTGCACCCTCGTCGATTGCACGCGCGACTGCTTCCCGCAATCGTGAGTCGGCGGCCACATCCATCGATCGCAGGCGATGGTCATCGAGTGTCAGTTCGCAGTGCGATTCGATCGCGTCGGCGGCAGCCGGCGTGATCTCGAGGACTTTCATGTCCCGTGTAACGATGCAAAGTGGCAAGGAGAGTCGTGGTGTGGGCGGCCGGACGGACGTTTCGCGCGCCCCTGAGTCAAGACGTTGGCCTCCGGCGGACAACGCCTGTTCCAGGTGCGGCACGACATTCCCAAGATAACCGGCATCCAGGAAGTCCTGCGCCTCGGCAGTCTCTCCGGCAGGTAATGCCTGGCCCCCGAAGCCGCTCCACAGTCGTGGCGAGAAGATCGCCTCGTAAACGAGCGAGACGAGGTGAGTGTGGTCCGGTCCTTGATCGTTCACATGATCGAATATACACCATATGGGTGATGTGGATACCTGCGATACGTCGCTAAGTTGGCACGTGTCCAATGCCATCGAAGCGAGGAGACAACCGTGCTGGCGAGATCCATTTTGTTCCTGTCGATCCTGACGTTTGCGGGGGCCACGCTGGACGCTCACGCCGGTGGCTTGCCGCGTTATCTGAAAAAGGCAGCCAAAGCCGTCGACGCCAATGATCCCGTTCAGTCCGCCGTATTCGAGGCACTGAAGGATGCAGACAACGGGTTTGCCGCGGTACGCGGGGCGGCCTACGACGACGCTGAGAAACAGGCATACGTTGATGAACTCATGTCGTTTCCCGACGTGATGGGCATCGGGAGCCTGGCGCGCGTTCGGATGTTCGAGGCGGCAGCAGACTCGGCTCATCACGTCACGTTGTCGGTGCCTGGTGCGAAAGGGCTCTATTTCCGCCAGGTGGTAGTCCAGCCCGGATCGGAAAGCACTATGGATTTTGTACAGTTCACTTTCGAGACGCCGTTCGAGAACGGTGCGAACGTGGCACATGGACTGTTCGATCGCATTCGGCACATGTTCGCAAAAGACAAGAAGTGGCTGAAGTCGGTCACTGAAGATGAGTCCCTGAATCCCCTCTACGGCACGTTGAACC